>JBGVKA010000089.1:0-3999 GCA_045129715.1 Eubacteriales bacterium
AAAGATATAGCAGATTATGGTAATGATCGCGATAAGCTCGCGAGGCGGTGCTGCTTTTCGCTTTTTATGGGAAGCGGAGCCGCTGTGGTAAATTGCTTTGATCTGCTTTTGAAAAGCGAATCGGGGCGCAAGCGTGAAATCAAAAACCAAATTAAATAAAGCAAAAAAATAAAACAAAAACGAATATCAAAAAGGAGACTAAGGAATGACTAAGGGAATGAACCGAGTAAAGATGCTTCTCGCGGTGCTTTGCTTCATCGCGGTGATGGGTGCGGTGCTTCTCGTGAATGCGGGCGCGGCAAGCTCCTCTGCGGGCAGAGGACCGTTTACGGACAACGATCAGCTGCACATGGAAAAGAGACTTGAAGAGCAGCCTATGACGTATGCTGCAACCTTCAAGCTTGCAGACAACAAGTCCGGATCCATTATAAGCAATTACCGTGCTGACAACCGTAATGCTATAAAGCTTTCGGTTACCTCGAGCGGACATCCTCAGCTTAAGATAGTGCACGAGGCAAACGCTTATGCGATCATCGATTTCACCGATGCTATAGTTGATACGGGTGAATGGGTAGATCTCGTTATCACACACGAGGTGAATTCCAATTCTCAGGCGGTGCTTACCTGCTATATCAACGGAGTAAAGTGCGGTGAGTCTATCGAGTATGAACGTAAAAATATGAGTGGCTCGTCTGCAAGTGATACGAAGTATGAAACGCATAAGTCGTGCATCTTTGGTGACGTGAAGGCAATGCAGGAAAGATGGCCCTTCACCGTTGGTAAGGATCCCAGAGCCTCCTCTATCAACGCCTTTGGCGGTTCTATTCAGAGAGTTGCGCTTTATTCAAAGGCACTCAGTGAGGCTGAGATAGCAAAGCTTTACGAAAACACCTCCGATAGCGCTATGCTCGTATACTACGATTTTACCGTTGCTAAAAACCAGAGCGGTAATTACGTGAGTGACAGCTCCGGAAACGGCAACGATCTTAAGCCCATTTTCGCAGAGCGCGAGAGCGAGATAGGTGACGAGTATAAGTATTCCTTCGCTATCATTCCCGATACACAGAATATAAACAAATACGACGTTTTCAAAAGTGAAACCAGTATAAATTACAGTAATCTTCTTTCGGATCCCGATAATCAGGCGTATATTGACGCATATTTTAACGGCACTGAGGGAGATAGCCTGTCGTATATTTACGACTGGATCGTTGCTAATAAGGAGTCGAAGAATATTCAGCTCGTTTTGGGCGTTGGTGATATCACCAACGACGACGGAAATGATATGACCACGGGCTCTAATGATGACGGCATCGATCAGACCGACCTTGAGTGGATAAAGGCGGTTATGCAGTATAACAAGCTTGCCGCGGTCGGCGTTCCTTACGCATTAGTTCAGGGAAACAGCCCCCACGATACCGTGGCACAGCTCAGCAAGTTCTTTGATACCGTTGACGGTGACGGAGATGGACTTGATTCTGCTAATGCAAACTTTGTCGCGTTTGAGAACAAGACCTATTTTGACGGCACAAGCAGTATCACCTATATGGACGGCACGGATCTTGGAAATTATTACGTTAAATTCGAGATCGGCGGAACCAAGTATATGGTGCTCTGCCTTCAGTACGCTCCCGTCGCAACGGTTGGCTCGTCCAAAATCGGTGATTTTGCGGACGAGGCTATAGCGAAAAATCCCGATCACAGCGTTATCGTTCTTACTCACGGATACCTCTCGCCCGACGGAGAGAGAAGCAGTAACGGTGATAAGATATGGGACGATTTCGCTTCGAAGCACGAAAACGTGATAATGGTGATCAGCGGACACGAGCCCTCGAATTTCGTGGTTCACTCCACGGCAAAGGGAGATAACGGTAACACCGTTAACCAGCTCCTCGTTGATTTCCAGGACGCAGACGTTGACTATAAGACTAAGAGCGGAATGGTCGCTATGCTTTATTTCAGTGAGGACGGCTCTAAGGTAAAGGTTGAGTACGTGTCTACCTATATGAGCGCGCAGTCCGACAAGGATATGCTTTACAGACAGGGTGAAAACTCTTTCGTATTCAATCTTGACGGCACGGCGGTCGATGAGCCCGAGGTTCCGGAAATCGACGAGCCCGAGATCCCCGAGGTAGTCGTCGTTGACTATGAGAGTCTTATCACGGATGCGGCAGTGAAGGCAGACAAGGACAAGTATCCCTTCGCTATCTTCGATATTGATGTAAACGGCGATGTCGTTAGCTTCGTAAAGGGATGCAGCTATTGGGGACTTAGCGGCGTTGGTGTTAACGATAAGGACGGTTCGAAGAACAATAACAACGCATATAGTGCCGCACACAATACGAGAACCGCAAACCGCCTCGTTTATATGAGACGAGATTTTGAGGCTAAGGATACCAAGTATTACACCAACTGGAGCAACACGCTGACTAATGCTATAATAGACTTCGGCGGATATACGTTCACCTGGAATCCTCAGGGCACGCCCTTAAGAATGTTCGATCTTCAGAAGAAATCGGCTAACGACACGGAGCTTACCGTAAGAAACGGAAGCATAATACTTAAGAACGGTGATTTTATAAGCTTTGACTCGACCTCTACCGATTATTCTCAATACGGCTTTGACGTTAAGTTTGAAAGAATAGCTCTCTCTGTGTCGGAAGATAACAAGAATCCGCCCTCAAGAGTTCTGTCCAACGGAAGCTTCTCTGCGAATGAGAAGCAGATCTCTAAGGCTCACGTTACCTACACCGATTGCAATATTGATTTTTCCAATCTTTTGTCTCCCGAAATATTCAGAATGTCGTTCGTGAATTACTGCAACGATATAAAGGTGACCTTTAACGGCGGATCGATAAAGGCTCCCTCAAGCTTCAAATTTGAGGTTCTTTCATCGGGCCAGACCTCTCCCTTGACGTTCGGAAAGGGAAGCGAGGGATATACGACCTTTATTACCGCGAAGACCGATTTCAAGCAGAGCGTAAACGGCGGATCGTTCGCGTTCAAGCAGGTGTCCGAGAGCAACGGCATGATAACCTACCGTCTCGTGCCCACTGCGGCTCTGGAGCTTGATTTTGCACCCAAGGCGTCCGTAACGCTTGATTCGAGCCTTATACTTAACGTATACGTTCCCGCGCACGCAGGACTTGAAAAAGTAACTCTTAACGGTAAGAGAGTCGAGCTTGGCGAGGCTGTGGACGGATATTACCGTATCGAGAACGTGCTTGCACCGAGCGAATCCGCGAGAACGCTTACTCTTGCGGTTGAGCTTACCGCAGACGGAACGAAGCTCAGCGGTACGTTCACCTTCTCGGTAGTAAAATACGCGAAGAAGCTTCTTGCAATGAACGTTGACGGGGTGACCAACACTCTCGCACTCGATATGCTTTCTTACGTAAAGTGTGCGTACGAGTATTTCGACGAAGCGAACAAGGATACTGTCATTAACGATATAAACGCTATACTCAACGAATATTCGAAGACCGATATAGAGAAGGTTGAGGCTAACGAGTCGCGCGATCCCGACGATATTATCAAGGCGGTAACTCTTTCTCTTGAGTCCGTGCCTGCTATAAGATTCTATCTTCCCGCCGGTGCTGACGTCAGTGCGTACACCTTCAAGGTCGGCGGTAGCACCGTTGAATACGTGCTCGGCAAAGAGGAAGGACGAAACGAGTATAACGGACTTTCGTATTGCGATATTTCGCTCTATGCATATATGATGATCTCCGAGGTCACCGTTGCCGCGGGAGATTCTTCTGCAAGCTATCATATCAACGAGTATTACGAGAACGTTGATAAGTCAAACGGAACGCTTCTTGCGCTTGTGACCGCATTCTATAATTATTGCGTAAGCGCAAATAAATACAGAGCGTCAGTCGCAGGCAAATAAGCCTACGTAAAAAGTGCGCGAGCCTGCGCATCAAATAAAAACACCGCAGAGGGACCTTGAAAGTGTCGCCTCTGCGGTGCTTTTTTACGTATTGTAAAGCGTTTTAG
>JBGVKA010000090.1:0-2351 GCA_045129715.1 Eubacteriales bacterium
TTCTCAACTCTTGAGCTTTTATATCTTATTCCCGCGATAAAAAATATTTTTGATGCTCTTACGTATCTCGGAGAGCGCGGACGAGTCTCTTCCCTTATAAGAAGCGATTCGATTATTTCGACCGATGCGCTTCGCTCGTTCACCTTCGCTTTCACCGTGTTCAAATCTATTTTCTGCACGCTTCCCGAGTTCTTAAAGCTCACGCGAAGCGTTGAGATAGGAAGCTACACCTCGATACTCGCGGGCTCAAGATTCTATCCTTGGGCGGTAATGGCGTCTCTGACGCTCGGATTTCTGCTCGGCGGTATATGGCTCTACAGAATGATAAAATTCACGAACAGAGTTAAGCGCGAGGGAACGTTTTATTCCGCGATCGAGGAGATCGCAACCGTGAACTCCTACGAGGAATACGAGAAAAAGGTTCACAACAGATTCGTTAACCGAGTCTTCCTCTACTTTATTCTTGCATCGATTTTCTCTGTAGATCTTACCTTCTCCGACTACAACGACGTAAATCTCCTCCCAAGCTTCATTTCGGGAATATTCCTGTCTCTCGGTATTTTGGGACTTATAAGATGCGTGCCTAACGCAAGGCTCCGTATATGTGCCCTTGCCGTTTCAGCACTTTATAACGCCGTGGCGGTCGTAAAGTATATTTTCGAGATCAAGTTTCTCGATAAATTCAGCTACGCCGATCTTTTCAGAAAATACAGTGAGACGGCAAACGCGGAATATCTAAAAATAGAGATATTCGCCGTGCTTGAATTCATATTCTATATCGCACTTACCGTTATCTTCTTTATCGCGATGAAGAGCTACACGAGGGATAAGCTCGGAAGATGGAACGACGATACCAATCCCACCGTCAAGGCTCGCTATTATAAGGAGATAAACGCGAAGACCGTTACACTTACCGTGATATGCTTCATAGTCGGGCTCGTAAGCTTCGCTAACGTATTCATTCAGGGTAACGTAAAGATCGTGTTTACCGACTCGTCAAACGTTACGAAGCCCGCGCTCTTCGTTCCCTACCTTCCTTGGTTCGGACTCGTTATTACCGCGGTTTCTATCGTTTACGCCTTTTATTCGGTTTATTATTTCAACTTTATCAAGGAAGAAGAGCGCATATAATTTTGCAAAAAAGCTCGGCATAGCACCGTCAAAGCAGCTATGCCGAGTTTTTTATATTTTAACACAAATCAAGATCATTCAAAAATGTTTTTTTACAAACTTTTAGTGCCTTGTGTATACTACAGGCAGATAGACCGCAGTTAAAACTCAACGGTAACGCTTTCGCCTACTTTAAGATGCACCTTCTTGAAGCCGCAAAGCTCACGACGGCTTTCATCGGTATAACGAAGAACTGCATAATCCGTCTCCATACCGCCGTTATTGGAAAGCTTTACGCTTGTGGGAGTTAACCACTCCTCAGTGACGTCTGCATAAGTCAATCCGAAGCCGAAGGGATACATAGGCTCGCCCTCGAAGAAGCGGTAGGTTCTGCCCTTCATCGAATAATCCTCGAATGGAGGAAGGTCAGAATCACTCTTATAGAAGGTCACGGGAAGTCTGCCACTCGGTGATACTCTGCCGAAGAGCACGTTTGCAAGAGCAGTACCGCCCTCAGCACCGGGATAGAAGCACTGTATGATGCCGTCTGACATCGTTTCTACCTCTACGAGTGACATACAGCTTCCGCTGACGTGAACGCAAACTATGGGCTTTCCGCATTTTTTGACCTCTCTTAAGAGCTCAAGCTGGGAGTTCGGAAGAACGAGAGTTCCCTTATCGCCCTTAAGGTTCTTATCGAAGGAATATCCCTCCTCACCCTCCATACGGGGAGTGATGCCGATACACATAACCACGACGTCCGCCTTATTTGCGGATATAATAGCCTCGCGCATCGGGAATTCCTCGTGATACTGAGTGTGCTCTCTGTCTTTATTGAGATATGCTCCTCTTGCGTATATAACCTTTCCGTCGAAGCCCTCCTGAATACCGCGAAGAAGCGTAGTGTAGGTATCGGGAGTACCGTTATAGTTGCCGAGAAGGACATCCTTATCGTCGGCAGTGGGGCCTATTACGGCAATGGTATTTACGTTCTTCAAGGGAAGAATGCCGTTGTTCTTGAGAAGCACCATAGACGACTCTGCCATTTTTCTGCTGAGTGCCTTATGCTCGGGGCAAGCAACGATATCGTAAGGAATATTATCATACTCGCAATCGTCGGCAAGCATACCGAGGCGAAGTCTTGCTTCCATTATACGCTCGCACGACTCGGTTATCTTTTCCTCGGTCACAAGCCCTGCATCGAGAGCCTCCTTGAGCCACTGAAATACAAAGCCGCAGTT
>JBGVKA010000091.1:0-10429 GCA_045129715.1 Eubacteriales bacterium
GTTATAATATCCGTATCAAGAGTTATATAGGCTATTTCGGGAACTTCGTATTTTTTCATATTTGCATCCCCCTTATCCAATTACACTGTTTCTATATGCACGCGCGGACTGGAAGTATCTCCACATACGGTCAACGAGTGACGTAAGAGCCGCATCAGTGCCCCTTGAAACGTGGTTATAGTAGCTTGCTATATGGTAGCTTCCGCCAGCCTCACCGTTTACGGTGTAGGTAACGGTTTCTGCCATCGCGTACGCATAAACGTCGATCTCGACGTACGCGCCCTTGTCATCGGATCCGATTTCGGTTTTAACTGCTTTTCCTCCTGCATAGAAGCTATAAGCGTCTGTATCGGCATTATCCGCAAGATAGAAACGGATAGCGGGAGTTGACTCAAGCACGAAGGTGACCTCTTTGAAATCGGGAGCACTTATCTCAACCGAGCCCTCGTCCGCATGCTGATTGCTCTCGTCATATCCCTCTCCGAGAAGCTCATTAACAATTGCGAAGGCTTCGTTATCGGTCGCACCGAAGTAAACGTATGCCGCGCGGACGTAGGAAAGAACGTCACGGGCGAGAGTTTTTTCAATCTCGTTCTGACCGTCAAGAACGCGCTGTGCATACTTCACGGTAGAGAACGTGTAGCTCTTTGTAGCGGAAAGCTCGCCAACCTTAACGGTTGCCTTCATATCAAGCTTTGCGAATGCCTCGGAAGCCGCAAGGGGTGTTCTGATAACGAAGTATTCCGCGCCGTTTACGGTTACGGACTCAAGATCTGCAATATTTATCTCAGTTCCGCAGAATATGAGAGATACAAGCTCCTTGATCGCGGGAACGTATACGTTGAGCACGAGGTTACGATCAAGGGTGATGCTTACGAGAGGAGTAAAGTCTGTTTGTGCAAGAGCTGTCGCGATGAGGCTATATACGTATCCGTTCTCAGTTGCCTTGCCGTTCACGAAGCTCTGCGCTCCGACGGAGGATTCTACGCCGTATTTAACGGTTTCTGCACGCTCGGTGAGCGTAAGTGTAGTGAATCCACTGTTTGTGCTTTTCTCAAAGACTACGGAGGAGCCGTTATCTCCGTATTCCGCCCATACGGTATCAGCGCGTGCGGTGATTATATTTCCGCCCTTTACAACGATATTAATGATGCAGTTGGTGTCTGCCTCGGTCGTCTTGAGGTCGTTTGCATTTAGAAGAGTGGTTATACCGGGAGCACCTCTCAGATCGAAGGTGCAATCGGTAAACTCTATATCGTATGCAACTGTCTTACCTGCCGTGCTCGCATCGTCACCGTACTTAGCAAGGAATTCGGTAGCGGAAGAGCCCTCGGCATAGCTGAAGGTGATATTGTTGAAGGAAAGATGGAAGGTCTTGAAGCCTGCCGCATTTGCATAACCGGAGCCGTATGCACTGAAGCTCAAAAGATTGCTCATAAGCACGATATTTCCGTTTATGAAGGTGAAGCTTGCATCGTCCATTCCCTGCCAGTTCTTGCCCTGCGTATTAAAGAGAGGATTCTTAGAATACGTCTGAGTGAGAGTGAAGCCGTTAAGATCAAAGATAACGTTACCGAGTATCTGACCTACGTTGGGCAATATACCTGTTGCAGTTGCATCGCCTCTGAAGTATACCTGAACGGTCGATCCCTTCTCTCCCGACGCGTCTCCGTCGAGAAGTGCCTTGACCTTTGACATAACTCCACCCGAATCCGTTCCATTTGCAAACACATTGTATCCGCCGATGAAGACGCCGTCACGGAACAGAATGATGGGATATACTGTAGCATCGGTATATTCCTTTGGAACTATACCGTAGGGGGTAATGACAACCTCATCGGTGTTGAACTGAGGCACCCATTTGGAGCCGTCGGATATGTAGTATACCTCGGAGGTTACGTCGTAATATCTGTCGCCATTATCCGCTGGCGAAACCGTCGGGAAGCCGAGACCGAAATACCAAAGATTATCGTACTCGGAGGCTCTTACAAGCGCGATGGACTCATTGATGCCGCTAACGTATACGGTGAGCTCCTCGGCAGTCTTAGTTGCTACCGTTCCGAGAATTGCGACTGCATACTCTCCGTCCTTCGAAAGCGAAGTTCCCTGATATCTGTATTCGTTCGTGCCGTTGTCTCCACCCGCATTGGTAACGGTAACGGAATAACAATCCTTAACGTAAAGAGTTGAGCAGGTGTTTGCTGTGAGGCTCTTTGCAACGATGCCTCCGATGACCTGCTTGGTTCCCGTTCCTATGCGCTCGGGACCTGCGCTGAGGTTGTAGCAATTCTCAATGAGGAACTGATAAGGTCTATCCTCGGTAGGCTCGCTGTAGGTTATCCAGGATGCGCATCCAAGAATGCCGCCCCAGTGAGTATTCTTTGAAAGTGATCCGGCATTTTTAATTATATCACCGAAGGCGAAGTTGCCTGCATTGTAGCAGTTTACGATATGAACGTAGCCCGCATAATCGCTCGTCAGCTTAGCTGTGGGCGAAATGGCACCGACGATACCTCCGTATGCACTCGTCTGAGTTGCCGTGTTATCCCAAAGAGTCATAACGCCGCCGTAGTAGCAGTTTTTCACTGTGGTGTTCATACCGACGGTGCCCGCTATACCACCAACAAATCCGAAGTCACCGGTAAAGGTAAAGCTGACCTCGGAGGTGCATCCGTCTATTACGGTGCCGTATGCCATACCGCATACCGTTCCGAGTCTTCCCGCGCGATTCATATCGTCAAAGCCGGGAGCGGTGTACGTTCCGTTCGAGCGCATGGTAACTATTCTTACGTTTGATTTAAGCTCGCATCCGGCGATAACGTTGAAGCCCTCGTATACGGGATCGCTCACCTTGGGAGACATTGCGATACCAACGATGCCTCCGGTAACGCCTGCACCAACGATTTCTACATTGTCAAGAACGATATTCTTGACGGTAGCACCGTATATAACACCGAACATACCGTGACCGTAATCACAGGTGAAGGCGTGAGATCTGTCTGCCGCCTCGATGGTTCCGTTCTTGATAGAATATCCGTTACCGTCGTATATACCGCCAAACGCCGCCATGGACGAGGAGGATGCGAACATATATCCAATAGACTTTATAGCAAGACCGTTAAGATCAATATCTGCGGTCTGCTCGAAATATTTGCCCGAGAAGGTTGGCTCAGTGCTTGCCTTTACCTGCTCTGCCATCCAGAGAAGATGCGCCGCATCGTTTATGATATAAGGATCGGACTCGGTTCCCTTGCCTGCAGGAGCAACAGCGGCACCGTGCCAGCCCTTGTCCTCCTCGAGAACTCTGCCCTCCGCCTCAAGATCAAACACGAGCTGATTTGCAGTCTTGTAGTACTCGCCTCTTACGGTCGAGTAGAACTCAACTGCAAGCTTGGTTCCGTCCTCGGAGAAGTAGAACATTGCGACAACTCCAAGTCCCTTAAGCGTGTTATCGATAGCCTGAGCGTCTATCAACATCTCGGTAACGGTATTACCGTTCACGCCCTTAAGCTGATTGTGGGTTATATTGTTGTAATAGAAGTGACCGCAAAGGATCATCTGTATATTGGCGTGCTGACTTACGAACTCGTTCCAAATATCGTTACCGTTGTTATTGTTGGGGTTCTGACCTGTGGGACAGCCGTAATCTCCTAAATCGAGAGTGCTTCCGCCGGAGTAAAGATAACCGTGAGTGGTTATTATTACGTTATGATCCGCAAAATCGGGCCGGTCAACAATCACGGATGCCCACGCGAGAATAGAATCGTTTGCACCGTAGTCGAGATTCATAAACAGATATTTTACCTCGCCGATCTTGAAGGTACGCCAGGTGTTAGTGGCATCGGTGATCTCGCCGCTACCGTCGTAGCCGTAAATTCCGCCGTGCTCAATGAACTGACCGATATACTCGCTGTGGTTTGCGAAGTACTCGTTAAATCCGTTTCCGAAGGAAAGTATATCGTGGTTGCCTCGAACCAACGAATACTCAACGTTTCCGTCGAGAATCGTGATGGAATGATATGCAACGTCCCATTCTGTTCCGGAGGCACTCTTATCTATTACCCAATATCCGCCGGCAAGAGCGTCGCTCTCATCCTTGACGAATACGTAGTTATCGTAGCTCGCGTTGGTTCCCTTGCCGTTTGCATCGGTAATATCACCCATTCCCATTACGTACTGAATGTTCTTCTCGTCCTTATTGTTGACGATCCATTTGTAAAGCACGGGAAGCATATTGGGATATTTTCTCGTGGTGTACTGAGTATCGCCTATAACTGCAAACGAGTACGACGACTCAAAGCCGTAGCCCTCTCGGATGGATGCCATATCCTCCTCGGTGATCCAGGTATCGCTGTATATCGCGTCGTAGCCGTTTCCGCTTTCGTCAACGATACTCTTGCCTACGTCGGAGCCGTCAAGATCGTAATAAAGGATGCAGGACTCTGAATCAAGCTCCGCCTTAGTCATTGCCATACCCTTGTTATAATCCGCCTTTATCTCCTCCGCGGAGCGAACATCCGAATAAACGGTTATATCTCCGAGCTCACCCTTGAAATACTGGGAGTTCAGATTTCTGTTGTCACCGCCGAGAACGTATTCACAGCCGATAGCAGACTCGGGAATGGTGGGATAGAAATACTTGGTCTCGGAAAGCTCACCGTTAAGGTAACAGTACGTAATACCCGTCTCGTTATCGTAAACGAACGCAAGATGCGTCCATTTATCCACAGGGATCGCGGATTCTGTGAACTTTATATCGTACTGACCGATCCTGGTATCGTCGTTGTTAAGCTCGCCGTACCACTGAATACGGGGAACGCCGCCTGCGGCAAGCTCGAAATTAAGATGAGAATCCTTGGTATATCCCGAATAGTTACCGAGTATGAGTCCGATACGGCTTCCGTATACGGACGAGGGAACGTATACCCACGCCTCGAGAGTCTCGGGGATCTCGGTAAATCTGTTGTAGATATCGTAGGTGGAATCGGGATAGTTTGAGGTGCTGTCATTTTCTCTTTCGATATAGAAGCCGCGCTGATGCGTATCGTCAACGTACAACGAGGGATTGTAGGCGTCATAGCCGTTTCCCGAAAGATCCTTCAACAAGCCTGCAACGGAGGTATCCGTAAGATCGTATGCATACACGAGGTTAGGATCGGAGGAATCTACCGAGAACGAGGTCTTAGCCGCATCTGCCGCGATCTCCTCTGCGCTTCTCATATCCTGATAAAGCGCGATGCTCTTGCTCTTTCCGCGGAAATAGCTGGTATTACCGCTTCTGTAATCTCCTCCTATTCGGAGCGGAACGTCCTGCTTTGAAAAATCGTAGCCCTTCCAGTAGCTATTGGTTTTGGACTCCTTATATTCACCGTTCAGATAAAGGGACGCCTCACCCGTTGCGGTATCAACGGTGACCGCTATCTTGACGTATTTCGGAGCTGACTCGGTGCCAACGTATTCCTCACCGATCTGCGTATCAAAGGTAACGCTGGAGCTTCCCTTTTTCTTTCCGGAGGAATCGGTTATGCTTCCGTCGTTATGCTGAGTGTGCAATCTTATCCTTCCGTTCTTTTGAACGTCGATAGTCAATGCAAACAGCGTTGTCCCGTCTGTGTAGTTAGAGGCTATAAGCCCGGGCTTTGTGCTCGCGGCATCCTCTGCGGAAAACCATATTTCTGCCTCGTAAGTAATATTGCCCTTTGGGGCGATCGTTTTTTTCTGATCGTAATAGCTGTCCGGCGAGAACGCCATTCCGCTATCGGAGGCATCTGCCGATGCAAGCACGAAGAACATGCTTACAAGAAGGAGAGCCGCCATCAAAATACAAACTAAGATCTTTGATGTCTTGTTTTTCATAACATTTTATCCTTTCTTCTTTATAAAGCCAGGCTCTAAAGCCATGTGCTTACAACTAATTATAACACACGAATGTTGACAAAGTGAGCCAAATATGCTATAATTTATGACAAAAGATACGATAGGATGCTAAATATGAAGTTTTGCGACGGACCACTTGAAAAAAGATCTCAATTCTATTATCGCGAGCACGAGCGCGGCGTGATGACCGTGGAGTATTCTGCGCCGCTTCATATACATCAGAGTGCCGAGATCCTTTACGTTCTGCAAGGAAAAATCGATATTCGGATCACAGGCAAGAAGCCGGAGGCAATTAACGACGGAGAAGCCGCTCTCATTTTTCCATTTCAAGCGCACGAATACCACAGAGCCGCAGGAACGCACTACATCCGTTTTAACTTTGATTCCGCTCTTGCAAGCGATTTCTTTGCCCCGCTTGAAAACCTCTCGGGCATTCGAAGTGTTTTTGCAGTCAACGATTCCACGGCATTCCTCATTAAAAAAAGATTCATTGAAAACAAAGAGCTGACGCGTCTTTGCGTACAAAGCTTTCTTTATTCGGCACTCGCCGATTTTGCATCACAGATCGAGCTCTGCGAAAGAAGTGCCGATGACAATATTCTTGTGAAAGCCATTTCGTTTATGCGAAAGAACAAGAAAAAAAGCATTACGATAAACGAGGTTGCCGAGGCTATCGGATACTCTAAAAGCCATCTTTCATACGTTATAAACAAAGCCGCAGGATTTGGATACAACACCCTTCTTTCGATGCTCCGCATGGAGGATGCACGCATACTGCTACGCGATACTAAAAAATCGATGCTCGAAATCGCGCTTGAATGCGGCTTCGGAAGTGAAAGAAGCTTCTACAGACAATTTAAGGCAATAATCGGAAAATCTCCGCACGAATACCGAAAGTCTCGAGACTTTAGTCATATGAAAGATCCTCTCGAACCTCAAAAAAAGCCTACACTCGGAGTATCGCGCAGCGGCAAGAAGCGAAGCAATCCGCTTTGAATCTCATTTAAGTAATTTAAGTATTTAAGTAATTGCCGGCTTTCACCATTGACTAAAGACTCGTATTGTGTTATAATATCGTAGATCACAAATTAAGATGGAGACCGTTATGACAGAAAGAGAACTCAGAGAAATAAAAAGGCGATTCCGCCCCGAAAAGAACAATATACCGAAGATCGTGGGATGCTTCGTTAATTCAAATAAAGAGATCATTGCAAGGATCTCGCAATCTATAGGAACCTCGGATTCCGTTGTCAGCGAGAAGCTCCTCGGTGTTATGAAAAAAACGCTTTCCGGTACTCTCGGAGCTAATTTATGTAATATTTCATTTTCCACTAAGCAGGTTGCAGAAAGCGAAAAGCATCACCTTCTTATGAAGCTTCGCGAAAGCGAGCTTAAGGATACCGAGTCGCTCGAGGCATTTTATACAAGCGTTATCGAAAGCGTGAAATTCGATGACAATTACGTTATCCTGCTCGCTAATGACGTATACGACGTATTCGAAAAAGGAAACGACGGAGAGGAATCTTTCTCTACGGAGAGATTTTCGTACCTTATCTGTGCGGTATGCCCCGTTAAGAATGCGCCTGAGGCACTCACCTTCAAGGAGGCGGACAGTCTTTTCCACGCCGTCAGTGCTTCCTCGCTTCTTTGCTCCCCCGAGCTTGGATTTATGTTCCCCACATTTGACGACAGAAAGACTAATATTTACGGCGCGCTCTATTACACGAGAAGCCTTTCGGAGAGCCACTCGGAATTTACGGACAGCGTTTTCGGCAAGGAGGCTCCTATGCCACCCGTGGTGCAAAAGGCAACGTTTAACGAATGTCTTGCCGCAACACTTGAGGACGAGTGCAGCTTCGAGGTAATTCGCTCCGTGCATAATCAGATTGCCGAAATGGTTGAGTCTCACAAGGAATCTAAGGATCCCGAGCCTCTCGTTATCACCAAGGCAACAGTAAAGACCGTGCTTGAAAACTGCGGTATCGCAGAGGAAAAGGTCAACAAGATAGGTGAGGCTCTTGACGAAAGCTTTGGAGTCAACGCTGAGCTTACGCCGAAAAACATTATCAACGTTAAGAAATTCGAACTTGAAACTCCCGACGTTACGATAAAGGTAAATCCCGAACGCAAGGAGCTCGTTTCAACTCAGGTGATCGGCGGAGTTGAATATATACTGATCCGCGCAACCGAGGGCGTTGTGGTCAACGGAATTAATATAAAATCCGAAAACCAAGAGCAAAACTCTTAAAAATGAAAACAATAGTTAACAAATAAAGATGAGAGTCAGTACTTATCCGTCAAGGGAAACGTACTAACTCTCATCTTTATTTTATTATTAAGGTTTTAAGATAAAGCTTGACCGAGCTTGGAATACGAAGGCTCTCGCACGCCTTTCTTATAGTTTTATTGTGCACCCACGCAGAAAGCTTTCCTTCGGTCAAAAACGGCAATATCGAATCGTATTGCTTTGCAAGTGCTGTGGCGAAATACCATGCGATCATCATATTGACGTAGTATTCTTCGCTTTTGACTCCGGAAACAAGACGTGGATATTCCAAGCTGAAGTCACCGTCGAGATAATAAAGCATAAGCATCTCTATTCCAAAGCGCACGGTGTACGGCTCATCGGACGAAATCCACCTATAAATATATGATAAGAGCCTATCCGTGTTAAGTTTGAAGCACTTAGGCCTTAAGGAATCGCAGGTAGCCCAATTATCAACGTATGGCAAAAAGCGATCGACCTCAGTAATACAATTATCAAAGTCCTTTATCTGTGCTATGAGGAATGCGTGAAGATTGTTTTCTTCGTAATAGTTATGGGGAAGCTCTGTCAAAAATCGACACGCCTCGGGGGTATCTGCTATTTCCTTGGCTAATTTTCTTATATTTGGAATGGTTATTCCGATTATTCTTTCTTTTTCTACCGCAGGCATAAGCTTCGTGTGAAATTCTCTATACTCGATATTTTCCATATCAAAAAGTCGTTCGCGGATATCCATAGGCACTCCTTTCTTTTGATATATTCTATCATATATAGCCTCAAAAATCAACCGCAAATGCTTTATGTAATAAATTTCTTATGACGAGCATAGGATTAAATTGATCAATGGAGGTTAGGTATGATTAAAGATTTTTTCACTAAATACAGATCCTATATTATTTCGTCACTTATTGCTCTTGCGGTAGGCGTTGCATCTCTGCTTTTAACTATGGAAAATATGAATCTTTCACATTTGAAGCAACCGCCACTGTCACCGCCCGCGTTTCTCTTCCCTATCGTTTGGTCTATACTATATATTTTGATGGGCGTATCGTCGGCTAAAATTTTCAATGCTCAGAAGGAGTCTCCCGAAACGGTCAGAAATGCGCTTTCCGCTTACGCTTCAAGCCTTGTTGTTAATTTCGCTTGGAGCATAATATTCTTTAATTTCGGGGCGTTCTTTTTAGCTTTTCTTTGGATAATACTTTTGGAATTCCTTGTAATCAAAACTATAAAGCAGTACCTGCTTATCGATAAAAGCGCGGCACTCCTGCAGATCCCTTATGCCGTATGGGTAGGGTTTGCAGGGTATCTGACGCTCGCGATATCTATTTTAAATAAATAGAATTGATATAAAGCATTACGCAAAAACAGTAGAAGCCGTTATGAAAACATAGCTTCTACTGTTTTTTATTTTGCGTTATATGGTTTTGATAAACTCATCAATATTATTTACTACCGATACCACCGTATGAGCATCCTTGCCGAGAATTTCATCGTCAAGATATCTCGCATTTATACCGCGGGATACAAGCTTATCGATGTACTCTGCGGCGTCCTCCATACGCTTGAACGATTTCTCCATCTCAGCCGGGAAGGTCAGGTCATAGGTGGGAACGTTCTTGGATACCACCTCGGCTGCCTTGGATCTTATCTCGCTGAGAAGCTCGTCGTTATCGCGGAAAACGGCTTCGTTGCGCGAGAGCTCCTTCTTCGTTACCACGGTGATAATTTCGGGAACTGTCCTTTTTGCCTGTGAGCACGCAATATCACCGCCTACGAAAAGGCAGGATGGCACACCGTGAGACGCCGCGATATATTGATCCATATCTATCTCACCTATATATTTACCGTTAAGCTTATAGTATTGATTTTTCTTGCTATTCATAGTGTGGGCCAAAACTCCGCCGAGAGTACCCTCCATAGCATGATAACCGAAATAGCAAACACAGTCGTATTCACCGCCAAAATACATACGGTTTAACTTATTGTCGGGTGACAAAAGTGTTATACGCGAATCAAGATCCATAGGATCTATATTACCGCCTCCGCCGTGATTATCCCAAAGATCAACGCGCTCTACACCAAGATCAAACAATCCTTCCGCTAAAGCGTTTATTTCGCGGGGAGCCTGCAGTCTCGCGATCTCCCACTCAGGCGTATCCTTGCCGAGTCCGGAATAGGCTTCTCCCTTAACGTTGTTCACTCCCTCTAAATCGCACGCGATCAATATCTTCTTTTTCATATCTTATCCTTTCACCGATGCTTTTTATAACGACAATCGGAAGT
>JBGVKA010000092.1:0-18937 GCA_045129715.1 Eubacteriales bacterium
GACTTAGCGGCAGCCTTGTCGGAAGCGGAAGCGTAAGCGGCAATTCCGGCAGCTTCCTTAAGGTCTGCAGCGGTATCGAGCATATCTGCCTGAGCCGAAGCCTTGTCTGCGGATGCAGCGTAAGCATTTACACCAGCCTCAGCTTTGAGAGCGGCGGCAGTGTCAGCCATGTCGGACTTAGCGGCAGCTTTGTCAGAAGCGGAAGCGTAAGCGGCAATGCCTGCAGCTTCTTTAAGTTCGGAAGCGGTGTTGAGCATATCCGCCTGAGCAGAAGCTTTATCTGCGGATGCAGCGTAAGCTACAACGCCTGCGGCTTCCTTAAGCTCGTCGGCGGTTTTAAGCATATCCGCCTTCGCCGCGGATCTCTCCTGAGCGGCGTTGAACATGGATGCACGGGATGCTTCGCGGAGGCTTTCAACCTCTTGGAGCATTAATTTGCGTCCGTTGGTCGTCTCGCTTGCGGCGGTGTAAGCCAAAGCGCGAGAGCTTTCGCGGAGGTTGTTAGCTTCATCAAGAAGCTTTTCATTACGTTCTTTCTTAAGAGATTCTTTCTCGTATGCCTTAACGTAATTCTTGTTTGAGCGGTCACGGGAAACATCTGCGAGGGCGGAGTTCTCAAGTCTTCTTGCGTTGTGCTCCGCATATTCTCTATCGACTCTCTCCTGAGCCTTGCTTGCGGCAAAGCCGTCAGGGGTAGTGAAGGCCGAATTCTGACCTGCCTGCGCCATAACGTAAAGAGCGGCAACGATTCCCGCATCCGCCTCACGAGCTGCACGCTCGGCTGCGATGGCATCCACACCGCGCTGGGAGGCGGCGGGGGAGGTAACCATTTTTGCATCAGGATCGCTGAATATCTTATTTATCGCGCGATTATATTCATTATTGATGCTTTGGAGCGTTTCCTTGCGAGCCTCGAAGCTTGCATCTGCCTCGGTACCCTTGGTAACGTCCTTAGCCTTGTCTGTGAGATGAGATTTGTTTTCAACCGTATCGAAAACGGATTTCTCAAGAACGATCTCATAGAGGTTGTCTTCGTCTGAGCGAGTGACGGGGACAAACGCCTCTTTTTTACGCAATGCGTTTCTTCTTCTTACAGCATTCTCAACGTCGGAGGGGAGGGCAACGACGGGAATAAGAAGAGGCTTGTTGTAATCTTCCTCGAGATTGTCTACGTAAGAGCTCGAGATGGTCTCGGGCTTAGTTTCGGTGAGTCTGCTCCAGAGCATAAGATCTGCGTTGTATTCGTCGATCGCGTTCTGAAGAGAGTCAGCGTACTTAGACTTATACTTCTTGGCACCGACCTTAGCGGCACACTTGTAATTTTGAGAATAGCACTCGATAAGCTGCTTCTCAAGGGCCATACATTCCTTGAGATAAACGAGCTTAGAGTCACCGTAGGTCTGGTCAAAGCGTTCTCTGAGCGCACCCTCGGTTGCAATAAGCTCCTCCTCAAAACGCTCGGAGCGTTTGAAGAGATCGAAGGTGTCGTTGATATCGTCCTTAGTTACCTCGGATTTACCAAGGATCGCTGCGGACTGACGGTTGATGTCCTGACGCTCCTCGGCAATGAAGAGGACGGGATATCTCGTGTCGGAGACGAGGGGATTGCGCGAGCTTATTCCCTCGGTAGCGGGAAGAACGGTGGACATAGCCTTTTCGTTGTTCTTCTCCATATTCGCTACTGCTCTCGGATTTGCCTTAGCAATATCCTCGGGTATCTCAACCGTTTGAAGCTTTTCGGTAGGCTTTCCTGCCTTTACGTTGTTCACGTATTCCTTGCTGATGTGTTCTGCGTTTTCACCCGTGAGAGCGTTCCAGAACTCAACGTCAGCATTGTATTCCTGCACAGCGTCATCAAGCTTCTTGGAGTATTCGTTATATCTCTTTTTGTTGTTGGAGATTATGGATCTCTGTACGACGTCTGCATAGGTTTCTACGAGCTCCTTCTCAACGTCCATACAGCCCTTAAGGAGAATGACTGATTCGTCACCGTGGTATTTCTGTTGCTTGCGTCTGAGGTTCATTTCCTCTTCAAGCATAAGTTCCTCGAAGACCTCTACCTCGTCAACGTATCTGTCAAAATCCTTGTCCTCGAGAGCAAGCGTTGTAACTGCAAGGTTATCCTCAAGCTGACGGCGTTTTTCTTCCTTGCGCTCGTCCTCAAGAGAAGTATACTCGAAGCGACTGTTCGCCTTTTTCGAGGCACTGTCCTTGGATCTTGTGTCGTAGTAGTTATCAGAAGAGTCGTCGGAGTCATTCGAAGAGTCGCCTTCACGTCTGTCGCGAGCATAACTGTCATCACGGCTGTCTTCGTAACGGTCACTGTCACGGTTTTTGCTGTTGCGAGCATCTTCGCGGGCTCTGTTTTCGTTGTCGGTTCTCTGTCCTTCGTCCTTATCGTCGGAGCTTCTGTCATCCTCGTCCTTGCGAGAGTCGGTCGATCTTCTGTCGGAGTCGGATCTTCTCTCAGACGAGCCGTCCTTGCTTTCGTTGGAGTCCTCTTTCTTCTTGTCGGATTCGGAACCTTCGGAGGAGCCTGCACCTTCGGAGTCATCGAACGTGCGAGAATCACTCTTGCGCTTGTTATCGTTTGATCCTTCACCGTCATCGGAGGAGCTGATAAATCTATCCTCGTCGGCATTTCTTCCGTCGCGAGCGTTGTCCGTGCGGTTGGAACGATCCTTGCTTACGCCGTCTTCCTTATCCGAGGAGCTATCACTTGCATCCTTAGAAGAAGCACCGTCTCTCTTATCGGAGTACTCGTCGGAGGAGTCCTTAGCGGAAGCACCGTATCTGCCACCCTTGGAACCGTAAGCGTTGTCTTGTGCGCTTGAACGATCGGAGGGGGAAGCGTTAGCGTTTTTATCGTTTGCTCCGGTGTTAGCACCCTGAGCGTTTTCGTTGTAATTCTTATCGTCTTTTGATTTGGAGTCTTTCTTAGCGTTAGCGTAAGATATGGCGGCAGCGGCTGCAAGTCCGGAATTGTCGCGCTCCTCAGAGTCATCTCTTTGAGCGTTGGGATCTGCGTTGGCATTTCTGCCATCGTTAGCCGTGTCGTAAGCCTTGTTGGTATTATCGAATCCACGCTGTGCTCTGTCGTTGCTTGCGGTAGTATCGTTTGCGTTTCTGCCGTCATTCGAATCGTTACCGCTTGAGTACGAGGAAGCTCTGCCTATTCCTGCATCGTTTCGGTTGCTTGATGCGTTATCCGCATTTCTGTCGGCATAAGCATTATCACCGCCCGCTCTGTTGTAGGCATCGTTGCCTGCATTAGCTCTGTTTGCGTTGTTATCAGCGTAAGCATTGCCTGCATTGGCTCTGTTTGCGTTGTTATCACCGTAAGCGTTGCTTGCATTAGCTCTGTTTGCGTTGTTATCAGCGTAAGCATTGCCGTCGTTTGCTCTGTTATAAGCATCGGAGGAGCCTGCATTATTGGCGTTGCCGCCCATTGCTCCGGAGTTAGCGGACTGAGCGTTTTCGTTGTAAGCCTTATCGTCCTTTGCCTTAGGATCTCTGTTAGCGTAGGACATAGCGGCAACGGCAGCAAGACCGTAATTGTTGCGCTCGTCGGCTTCATCTCTCTGAGCGTTGGGATCTGCGTTGGCATTCGACGTACCGCGGTTTGTCGCATTAGACGGGGAAGCGTTAGCGTTTCTGCCATCGTTAGCGGTAGCAAAGCTCTTGCTCGTGTTGTCAAATCCGCGCTGTTCCTTGGCATTGTTGACGTTTACGTCATTTGCGTTTCTGAGATCGTCAGAGTTATCAACGCTTGAATACGTAGAAGCTCTGCCAATTCCCGCATCGTTGCTTCCTCTTGTATTCGCATTATTGTACGCGTCGGAACCGCCGGCGTTGTTAGCACCGTAGGCGTCGTTTGCGTTTGCGTTGTTGTAAGCATTCGTGTTGCTTGCATTACTTGCATTATTACCGTAAGCGTTAGCGTTGTTTGCATTGCCTGCGGCATTGTTATATGCATTTGCATTTCCTGCATTTGCGTTGCTTGCATTACTTGCCGCGCTATTGTAAGCGTTAGCATTGTTTCCTGCATTTGTACCGCCATACGCGTTCGCACCGTCTGCGTTGTTATTAGCGTAAGCGTTGCCTGCGTTAGCAAAAGCGGAGTTGTTTGCATTAGCATCTGCGACGTTATTCGCATTGCCGTATGCATCATTCTTGCTCGCATACGTAGGCGCGCTTGCACTTGAATAAGCGTTTCCTGCGGTGTTTGAACCGCTTGCGTTTGCGTTGTTGTTTCCGTAAGCGTTAGCGTTGTTTACGTTGCTTGCGTTTGCATTACCGGTATTGTTGCCGTAAGCATTGGCACCGCCGGCGTTTGCATTGTTGTATGCATTCGCGCCGTCGGCATTGTTTGCACCGTAGGTATTGCCTGCTCCTGCACCGTAAGCGTTGCCGTTTGCATTGTTATAAGCATCGGCATTGTTTGCGTTAGCGGCGTTGTTGCCGTAAGCATTGGCACCGCCGGCGTTTGCCTTATTTTATGCATTCGCACCGTCGACGTTGCTTGCACCGTAGGTATTGCCTGCGGCATTATTGTAAGCGTTATTGTTGTTAACGTTACCTGCGTTGTAGGATGCATCGGCACCGGGGGCGGACTGAGCCATTTCGTTTGAGGACATAGCTTCAGCTTTTTTACCGTTATTAGCGGCAGAGGCAAAAGCCGCTGCGGCTACGGCACCCTGTGCGTTTGCATTTTGCCCGTTTTCACCGGAGACGACGGATCCCTCGGGCGCGTTGGTTAAGTTGTTAGAATCGTTTAAAGCGTTAGCATTATCCCCGGAGCTACTTGTAAAGGCGGCGCCTGTAGTGG
Source organism: Eubacteriales bacterium (assembly GCA_045129715.1). GTDB lineage: Bacteria > Bacillota > Clostridia > Oscillospirales > CAG-272 > UBA1740. The sequence goes on from JBGVKA010000092.1 coordinate 4,829, forward strand.
CGGCGGCTCCGACGAAGGGCGTAGCGCTCGTTGATGTATGCGTTTGTGCAGCGTCAGTATCCTTTTCTGTGGCTGCCGCTGCAATAACAACGGCTGCAGCAGTTACGCCGGCTGCACCGACAGCGCCTACTGCACCAAGAGAAGGATAGCGATTGCTATCATCATCTGATTCTCCGCCTTTCTTAGCTTGATTGGCTCTTTGGAAGCCATCATGTTCTTCGGGTACGACTGCCGATACGTATTTGTAGTCCTTCCCATCAACGTCTCTTTTGATGGGGGGTATAGGAAAATTTGTGAGCTGTAACTCGTTCTTTCTCTTTTTGTCGCTGTGATCCTGACCGAAGTCGGTTCCTTTGTTAGCGAGCTTATAAGTACTGTTTCCAAGAAGATAAGCCTGAGTAGCACTCGTTCTGTTTGCCTTCTTCTTTTTCTTCTTTTTTCTCAGGGGCATTACGGGGAATCCGGGAACGGTATTGCCGGGGGTAGCATTGTTCTCGGTCTTGGGGGCTTCAGCCTTGGGAGCCTCGGGCTTAGGTGCCTCGGGCTTCTGTGCTGCAGCAGGCTTGGAAGCTGCCTTGGGTGCCGCCTTAGGAGCGGCATTCTGAGTGGGAGCTGCCTTTTTGGGAGCAGTCTTGGGTGCACCGTTCTGTGCGGGAGCAGCCTTCTTGGGAGCTGCCTTGGGAGCCTCCGCCTTAGGATTCAAAAGATCGTTAAGATCGGAGAAATCAACGGTGATTATATTTCCGTTATCCTGAGGTGCGTTGTTTACGGGCTCGTCATCGTCAAAGGTGATGGTAATGATACCGTCGTTCTCCTTAACGTTAGGAGTGCTCTTGGATTTGGGAGCATCGTTAAAGTCGATCGAGATAACGTTACCGCTATTTGCAGGAGCCTTGGGTGCGGGCTTTACCTCGGGAGCCTTGGGAGTCACGGGAGCTACGGGTGCCTTAGGAGCCTTCATATTAGCGTTGAACTCCTCAAGACGCTTAGCGTATTCGCGCTCAGCCTCCTCCTTTGCGGCGTTGAAGTCCTCAACGAACTTCTCGTTTTCCTTCTGCTTGGCGGAAACCTTCTCAAGATAGGTGTCCTTCTCAGCGTTACGGCGTGCGGCATCTGCATAATGCTCGCGAGCGGCATCCATTCTTGCCTGCTCATCCTCTTCACGCTTTTTGCGCTCGGCAGCTGCCTTTGCCTCTGCCTTGAGCCTGTTCGCTCTCTTCTGAGCGTTCATAGCTCTTCTTTGCTCCTGTTCCTCGCGGAGCTTCTTTCTGTAGTTTTCGGCGTGCTCCATTTCGGCCTGCTTTTTCTTGAGGTAGGCCTCATTTTTCGCCTCGTCCTCCTTGCGACGATGCTCGAGCTCCTCCTGTCTTGCAAGCTCTTCGCGTTCTGCTTCCGCTTTTTTCTTCATCTCCTCATCACGCTTCGCTCTTGCGCCCTCGCCGGCGTTGTCAAGCGTTTCGTGTGCGGAGTTGAGCTTTTCGTTTATCGACGGCGTAGCGTCGACGGAAGCATTGCTTTTCTTCATTTCTTCGCTCATTTTTCCTCCCCTTGCCAAAAAGTGTATGGCTTTTCGGCAATGTATTTATATAATTTTTATTCTTTAAAATTGTTTGCTAAGTAGTCTAATATCTCACGCCTCAGTACGATACCGATGAAGCATCCTCGGTCATCGACTATAGGAACGAAGTTGTGCTCCTTAACGCCCTCGATAAGATTCTTGATCGAGGCACTGTGAAGAAGCGGCTTTGAATACGTTGACGAAAGTATCTCGCTTATCGGTATCGACTCTGCCGACTCCTTGTTGCAGGCTCCCGCGCTCCACAGATAGCTCAAAACGTCTCCGTTGCGAAGAGTTCCGACGTATTTCCCATTGTCGTCAAGAACGGGAATTGCCGTGTATCTGTGAAAATGCATCTTTTCAAGTGCCTGCCTTACGGTGCTATCGGCGGTGATATACTCAACGAGGCTCTTAGGTATCATAAATCTGAGAATACTCTTCATACCGTTATAGCCCTGAAAGTGCCGTTCCGATAACCGTTGCGAATCTCGACGAGGGCGGGATTATAAACTTAAGTCCCTCCGCATCGTTGAGTCCAACGAAATCAGAGAATTTTCTTTTGCAGTAATCAAGCTCGGTGAGATTTCCCGTGAGGACTATGTTCTTGACTCCGCAGGATCTCGCTCCGAAGATCGAGATCATACCGACGGTCTCAAAAACCATATTCAAAAGTCCCGACGCGATATCCTCACGCGAGGCAATGTCACTGACGTTGCCAAAGTTTGCCGCGGTAAGATCTCTTGCAAGCTCGCTCAGAGTACCGTCCTTCGTGATGTCCGATATCCTGAGGTCGATGTGCGAAAGATCGCCTTCGTCAGCCATAGCGGATATGTGATCTATCTCCTCAGCCTGAAGCAGGAGCTTTGAAAGTCCCATAATACTTCCGCCGCCGACACCGGTTCCGCCGAGGTAGACCATATTTCCGTTTGCGTTTGCATTGACGAGAGCCGTACCGGTTCCCATACTCACGCAAAGCGCTTTATCGAGTCCGGAGAGATACAATCCTCCGAGTCCGATGCTTCTGAATTCCGGCACCTTAACGCATTCAAGACCGTAAAGTCCTCGCGAAAGGTATGCCGAGCCGACGCCCGTCATCATGACCTTGTCGATCTCCGAGAGGGAAAGTCTGTTTTCATCCGTGAACTTTCCGAACGCTCCGTAGATCGAGGTCATCGGGTCGTTTGCCTTAACGAACTGAGGCTCTATAAGCTCTCTTTTCGTGCCGTTTTGTCTGAAGCCTACGATCTTCGTCGTACTGCCTCCGACGTCTATTCCGATAACTATACTCATTAAGCCCCTCCCTTCTTGACCTTTGAGATAATGCTTTCAAAGGAAAGACCGTATTTATCTGCGATGTCTCTTGCGTAGGATTTTCCGTCGGGCTTCGCTCTCACTATCTTGAACGAGCGTTTACCCTCTTCGATTCCCGCAACGAGAGTATCGATCGTAATTCCGCCGAGCTCCTTGGATTTTTCGTTTATTTCGGGCACTCTTGCGGCGAGCTCGTGAAGGTGAGTGGAGAAGATTCCCCTCGTCCTCATTACCGCAAATCCCGTAAGTATCTCGGAGGCTATATAAGCCGCCTCGTACGCTCCGGTTGACGAAAGCGATTCGTCAAGAAGCACTAAGCTGTGCTCGGTGCACTCGTCGAATATCTCGCGAAGTCTTGCACATTCCTCACCGAGACGGCCCTTATCGATGGTATCGTCGGCACCCTCGGGAAAATGTGTAAATATTCCGTCTACGGGGGATATCTCAGCCTCGGCGGCAGGGACGGGAAGACCGAGCATTGCAAAAGCCTCTGCGGCTCCGAGTGCCACGGTTATAACCGATTTTCCTCCGCGGTTGGGACCTGTAAGAACGTACATTCTTGCCTTATCGTCAAACTCGAAATCGTTCGTAACTATCTCGTCGTCGATCGCGAGAGCGACTCTCGGATTGAAGAGCTCCTTCGCCTTGAAGACCTTTTCTTCGGTGGGCTTCAGCTCGGGGAACGACATTGAGCATCCGGGATGCTCCGCGAGCTCCTTGATGAGCTCGGACGCCTTTGATACGAATTCTATCTCGGGAAGAAGCTTTAAAAGGAAGTCCGTGTTGTCAAGCACGTATTCTCCGACGATCGCACGCCAGCCCTTTATCGAGGATTTGAAAACGTCCTCTATCGCGGAGTGGAAGGCTACCGCGAGTGCCTCGCGCTTGTTGTCGCTCTGTCCCTTGCCCATCGGAGAAAGCTCTGCGATGCAGGTCATAGCGTCGTTGCGGAAGGAGAGGCGGAGTATCTTGTCGAGAGTTTTTCCCGATTTGAAGCTCTCGGAATTGACTGAAATAACTCCTGCCGACGAGGGACGGAGCTCTCTGTCGAGATTTACTCCTATCGTAACGCTCTTTACCTCGTGGACTCTTGAGGCGAGGGCGGAGAGCTTTTTGTTGAGCTCTCTGTAATACTCGGAGTCGGCAAGCTCAAGAACGAAGGATGAAAGCTCGCGGAAGGCGGGGCTCCTTATCTCGTCCTTGATCGGCTTGAAGCTTTGGCTCAGCATATCGATACAGCTGACGTAAAGCTCGATCTCCGTGATGCTGTAAAGGTACGAATCTCCCGAATTTGCACTCTCAAGATCGAGTCTTCTCAGCTGGCGGATATCGTCAAGAATCGGATGCACCTCAGCGAGTGCTCTTTTGAGCTCGGGTATATTCGCGACGTCACTCATCGTTTGCTGGCGGTATTTGATGACCTCGACGTCCGAGGTGAAGAAATCTCCGAGCATTGAGCTTTTGAGGTCGAAGAGCTCCGTGAGTCCGAGCTCGTCGCAAACGGCGTCGCTGATGTTCGGCAGATTATCTCTATATGAATGGAAGCTTTGTGAGTCTTCCGTGGGGTAAAGCAGGCTTATAAATCTTTCTTGCATTTCGGTTCTCCCTTGTGGGTGCATGTGCGTATATATAATAATATTAACTTATTTTACCATATAAAAATATTTTTTTCAATAGAAAATTGTAAAAAACGGCAAAAAAATTTCTTCGGGAGAAAAGAAACGTGAAAAACGGAGCTTAAAGTTAATTTAAGGCTTGTCGGGTATGATAAATGCCAAGGCGTGCCACCGCATCGGAAAAGACCGCTTTTTGACCTGAGGACGCGGCTCATTTTAGCGCGAAAAAACGAAATAGTTGACAAAAGTTAAAAAATGTGTTATAATCGCAGGTGGTTTCTAAGACCGTTTTTTGACGAAAGGATTTCAGCTATGGCAAAAAACGACGCTAAAAATAAGAAGAAAAAACGCAAAAAATGGCGAAGGGCAAGACATACGGTGGTTGAGAATATACTCCTGCTTTTGCTTCGTCCCTACTGCAGAATAAAATACGGACTCAGGATCGAGAAATTCAAGGACAAGAAAAAAGGACCGTATCTCGTGCTCTACAATCATCAGACGGGATTCGATCAGTTCTTCGTCGGAATGCCCTTCAAGCCTCCGATCTATTACGTAGCGAGCGAGGACATCTTCTCGATGGGCTTCACCTCAAAGATAATCAAGTATCTCGTTGAGCCTATTCCGATCAAAAAGCAGACCTCGGATGTTTCCGCGGTAATGAACTGTATGCGAGTTGCGAAGGAGGGAGGCACCATTGCCATTGCTCCCGAGGGCAACAGAACGTACGGCGGTAAGCAGGTCTACATAAAGCCCGCGATAGTCGGACTCATCCGCGCTCTTAAGATGCCGGTCGCATTTTTGAGAATAGAGGGCGGATTCGGTGTTCAGCCGAGATGGAGTGACGTCGTAAGGCGCGGAAAAATGACGGTACGCGTCGGCTCGGTGCTTACTCAGGACGAGTATAAGACGATGAGTGACGACGAGCTTCTCGATCACGTTAAAAAAGAGCTTTACGTTGACGAGGATAAGATCGAGGGTGAATACCGCTCGAAGCATCTTGCCGAGTATCTTGAGCGTGCGATGTACGTTTGTGACGATTGCGGTCTTTCCGAGTTTGAGAGTCACGGTGACGTTATCGAGTGTAAGAGATGCGGTAAGAGGATAAGGTATCTTCCTACCAAAGAGCTCGTTGGGATCGACCGAGAATTTAGGTTCAAATATATCAGCGAGTGGTACGATCACCAGAATGATTTTATCAACTCTTTTGATTCAAAACTTTACACGGATACCCCCCTCTACACCGAAAAGGTTGATTTTTCCGAGGTTATCCTTTACAAAAACAAGGAGCTTTTAGAAGAGGGCGTAACGCTTGAGCTTTACGGTGACAGAATGACCGTTTCGGGCTCGGGATTCGAAAAAATGACGTTTAATTTTGACACGGTTTCCGCCATTGCCGTTCTCGGCAAGAATAAGCTCAACGTTTATTCGGGCGCGAAGGTGTATCAGATCAAGGGTGACAAGAGATTCTGTGCGCTTAAGTACGTTAACCTCTGTTACCGCTACAAAAATATGATATCGGAGGTTGCTACTGATGGCTGCAGCTTGGGAATCTAACGTTTGGGGCTTCTTTAACATCATGGCTGTGCTCTTGATGAGCCTTTTGTTAGCCAATGCACTTAAAAGAGAGGTCAAGTTCTTAGAGGCGTCGCTTATACCGACGTCGGTGCTCGGAGGATCGATCCTTCTTATTATATCGGTAATTTATCAAATCATAACCAAGGATATTCTTTGGAATACGGCACTCTTTGCCCGCAACGGCTCTGCGTACCTTGAAATGACTACCTACCACGCGTTAGCACTCGGCTTTATAGCTTCAACGCTCAAGACCACGAAAACGCACTTAAATAAGCGCAGAAACATTGAAATTTTTAACACGGGTGTGGCTACTGTGTCCACTTATCTTCTCCAAGGCACTCTCGGTCTTGCGGTAACGATCACGGTCGGAATGTTTATTTCGGGCGTATTTGAGGCGTCGGGATTGCTCCTCGCCTTCGGATACGGTCAGGGTACGGGACAGGCAATGAACTACGGTATGCAGTACGATATCTTCTACGGCAATACCGACGGAGCAATTAAGAGCATCGGTCTTACGATTGCCGCGACCGGCTTCCTCGTTTCCTCCTTCGGAGGAGTTATCCACCTCAACATTCTTAAGAGAAGAGGTAAGTTCGTAAGGAACGAGGAATTTGCAGAGGTTATAGATATGTCGGAGGTCCACACGGCTAACGATATCCCCATGCAGGGAAGCGTGGATAAGCTTTCTATCCAGCTCGCTCTCGTGACCTTCACTTACTTCATTACTTACGTTATGATGGCACTTCTCGGAACGTTTATTTCCGGAATGCGCGACCTCATTTTCGGCTTCAACTTCCTTCTCGGAGTTCTTGCCGCGACAATGGTCAAGCTTACGATAAACTTCCTGAAGTATAAGAATATCGTAAAGAAGGAATACGCGAATAACTTCCTTCTTACCCGTCTTAGCAACTTCTTCTTCGACCTTATGGTCGTTGCGGGAATTGCCGCTATAAGACTCGATGTCATAGGCGGATATATCTGGGTTGTCGTTTTGCTTTGCACCCTCGGCATGATCGCTACGTATTTATACAACCGCTTGGTTGCGGTCAAGCTCTTCGGCAGATACAAGGAAGAGCAGTTTATGATGATGTACGGTATGCTTACTGGAACCGCAAGTACGGGTACCATTCTTCTTCGTGAGATAGATCCCGAATTCAGAACGCCCGCATCGGAAAACCTTATTTATCAGAACTTCCCCGCGATAGTATTCGGACTTCCTCTTATGTTCCTTGCGAACCTTTGTCCGAAGGAGCCAGTGCTCACCCTGATAATTCTCGGTGCAATGTTCGTCACGCTCAATATCATTCTCTTCCGCGAGCAGATCTTCAAGAGAAGATTCAAGGCCGTCTGCGCAAAGCTTAAGGAAAACGCGCTTGCCGCAAAGAGAGCTAAGCTCTTCAAGAAGAGAGACAGAAGCAAGAAATAATTGCGTATAAAACGCTTTAGTAATATTAAGGGACCGAGCTTCGGCTCGGTCCCTTGCTTTTTATATTGCGGTGCTTTGACTGTGCCTTTTCGGTAACGGCACCGCTTTTTATCGGGGCGGCTTGGCACGTTCCGTACCGACGCGTTTTTGCGCTGTTATGCACTTTTTCTTGACAAATGCTCGTTTTTCGTATATTATATAGGTATAAGGAAGGAGGAAAACACTATGAAATTTATCAAAATTTTAGTTTTTACTATGCTTTTTGCACTGATGCTTTCTATGGTCGGATGCGATCTTTCCGCGCTTATCGGAGGGTTTGACGACTCGGACGGTATAGGTGAAGGCGGAAACGAAATCACGGGCGGTAACACCGGAGATCAGAATACCGATAACGGCGGTAATACGGGGGCGGCTCCCGACCACGTTTGCGACTATAAGCTCGATTCCAAAACCGATGCCTCTTGCTTTGCTGAGGGCGTTGAGATATACAAGTGCTCCTGCGGAAGAACACAGACCAAGACTCTTGAAAAGACCGCGCATACGGAGGAAACCATCCCCGCGACCGAGCCTACCGAAACCTCACCCGGCAAGACCGAGGGAAAAAAGTGCAGTGTTTGCGGCGAGATCCTGGTAAAACCCGAGTACGTATTTGAGGGTGATTATGCAACCGTAGAAAAATATGACGGTGACTATGCGTATAACAGTCTCGCAAAGCTCGCAAAGGGCGAAATGTTAACTAAGCTTTACAATTCTATAGATAAAATAGCCGATGAGTTCCATAAATCAAACGTAAGCGTAACCGAGGAAGACGAGTATATAATCGGTAAGGTGAACTTTGCCGAGCTTGGACTTACCGCAGATGAGGCTATCGCGGTATGGAGCGCTTACAGGATAGACAGACCTCTTTATTATTGGATCTCTGGTAACGTTCTTTACAGTAACAGTGAGATCAACATCGTCTGCGACGAGGAGTATGCAGATTCCGCTACAAGAACGGAGCTCAACAATAAAATTTACTTAGGAGTTCAGGACTACGTTGAAGAGGCTTATTCCAATACGAAATATAACACCGTCCTCGGATTCCACGATCTTATTATCCTTGCTATCGATTATGCCTACGAGGCTGACGGAGTGACTCCCGAGGATGACGTTTGGGCGCATAACGTAATAGGTGCCTTTGATAAGGGTGCAGGCGTTTGCGAGTCCTACGCGAAGACCTTCCAGCTTCTTCTTAACTACTGTGACGTTGAAAATATCTTCGTTACCGGTTGGGCAAACGAGGCTCACGCTTGGAACCTCGTTCAGCTTGACGACGGTAAGTGGTATTGGTGCGATCTTACCTGGGACGATACTCCCGATTTTGCGTGGGGCATCTCCTATCAGTATTTCTGCGTTACCGATAGCGAAAACGTAGGATGGACGGACGGCCCCTTTACGATGGCTGCCTCCACCTTCACCTCGTCTCATATTCCGAACGGCAGAGTTGACACCGGCACCGGCTACAGCTACGAATTGCCCGCTCGCGCAACCTCAAAATTCAGCGGTGCCGAGATAATGCTCCGCGATACCTTCAACGTTGGCTCTCTTACCTTCGCGGTAGCGGGATTCAATTCGGTACAGCTCGTTGCGGTCAACGCTAACGGCAATATCGATATCCCTGCGACAGTTACCTATAAGGGCGTGAGCTTGCCCGTTATTGCCGTAGGAAAGATGGAGGACGGCAGATTCACCGTAGGCTCTATTGCATCCTATAAGGTCGGCGCGTATACCGAGCAGTACACGGTCGGAGCGGTGAATATTCCCGATAGCGTAATATTCATCTGGGACGATGCGTTCAATATGGATGCTCTTGAGTCCATCACCGTCAGCGAGGGCAATACCGAATACGCATCTCTTGACGGCGTTCTCTTCTCGAAGGACTTGAGCGTGCTTATCAAATATCCCACCGCAAAGTCGGGAAAATCTTACACGCTCCCCACCGAGACGGTTAAAATTGCCGCAGGTGCCTTCGCAACTCTTTACTCCAACACGAACGATAAGCTTAAGCTTGAAGAGATATATCTTGTGGCTGCCGAGATAGCGGCAGGCGTGAGAAATTACGGCTACGGCTACGAAAACGCTCGCTACTTTGAAAGCAATCCTTGGGATAGGATCGCAGCGGTTCTTTCGGGTGCGGCAACCGTGCATCCGAGCTCCGCGGCGGCGTAATTTACCTCAAAAAGCGGTGTGCAATAAGCAAATAACACTCTCGCCAAACGTATAGTGCTTCCGTTAAATCGCGCTTGCACAAGGCTTGGCGTGAGAAAATAGACAAAACGAAAACTCGGGAATTGCCGAATGGCTTTCCCGAGTTTTTTGTCTTTAAGCTATTATATGCTAACAAAAGTTTACTTTTTGCGGATTATACGCGATCTGCGTATCTTTCTGCGGTTATCTTTCCGTCGGCAACGTGGAGCTTGCAAACTCTTGCGGTACGCTCCTCGGTATAGGGAACGTTCATATCCTCCTTGAGATCTCTGCCGTGGTAGATAGCGTAATACTGTCCCTTGTATTTGATAACGCTGTGGTGTCCGGTGCCTTCCTCAAATTCGTTCTTGATAAGCACGGGATTGAAGCCGCCCTTGTCGGTCATCTTAACGAAATCAACGTTAAGAAGGTTTCCGTCGGTAGATTTTGCGGAGGCGTATCCTATGTGATAGGTGTCGTTTTCAAAGCATCCGCCGCTGTACATAACGTACTGCCAATCACCCTCGCGGAACCAGAACGCACCCTCAATGGTATGCCAATCCTTTCCGTCACCGAAGCGGTTTCTCATAAAGATCTCCTCGTCAAGAGTGGGAACGATGACCTCGCGGGGAGTGTTGGCGGGAGTCATGGGATCGAGAAGCCTGTCAACGTAAACGCGCGTTCCTATTCTGTCGCAGTTGGTGTTGTCCTCAGCGTACCAGAGGAAAAGACCGTCGTCCGTCTCAACCACGTGAGAGTCGATGGAGAAGCGGTTATAGAAGGTCTTCCAATTTCCGAAGGGACCAAGGGGAGAGTCGGAATATGCGGCGCGCATAAACTCAAACTCGTCGTCGTTGGAGCAGGAAACGTAAATATAATATTTGCCGCCTATCTTAGCAACCGAGGGTGCCCAGAACTCGTTATAGCCCTCCATATATGCAACCACGCCCTCGTAGTGCCAGGTTGCGAAAATATCGTCTGCGGAATAAGCCTCAACTCCGTTTACACCGGTAACGTATAAATAGAGCTTCTCACCGTCCTCAAAGATAAAGGGATCGGGTTGATGCTTGCCTTGAACGTCAAAATTAAGCTTCATAATGTGTCCTCGTTTCTGTTTTTCTAACGCTTAAAGTGTAGCATAAACAAGGATAAAATGCAATATCTTTTTCGCAATTTTCATTTTCGTGCGTTTTTCGGTGCTTTTGTGTGGGTATTTTGTAACAAAAATATTTGTATGTTTTTTACAAAAGTGTGAAAAGTCTATTTACACCTAAAGGAAAATATTGTAGACTAACTTTATCGCACACACAAAATATTAAAATTTAGGAGAAGCTTTATGAAAAAACGCATTGCATCACTCGTCATCGCGTTGGTATCCCTCGTGGCAGTAATCGTCTGCTTCGGTTTGGTGAGCTCCGCTGATGATACTGCAACGAAGACACTCCCCGCAGGCGGCGGAAAGGTCGTCGACGTTTGGCTCGTTTCAGGACAGTCTAACGCAATAGGCGCGGCTAAAATTGACAATTATCCTACCGATGAGGCGTACGCAGAGTACAAGACTCTTCTTACGAACGGCTCGGATAACGTATGGCACCTTAAGAACACGGATACCGCCTTCGTTCCCGCAGGCTTCAGTCAGGGAAGCGGAACGCAGTCCGGTCCCGAGATAGGTATTACCACCGCTCTTGACGGTAGCGCAAATATGAACGCTATTATCAAGGTTGCTTACGGAAATACGTCTCTCTACGACAATACCACGAGCAACGAGTCTATAAAATACGGAACGTGGACTCCCCCCTCGTACATAGATGCTCACGGCATCAGCACGCAGGGTAACAGAACGGGTGACCTCTATCTTACCTTTATAGCAAAGGTAGCAGAGGGACTTGAGAAGCTCGTTGCCGCAGGCTATACCCCCAACCTCAAGGGCGTATGGTTTATGCAGGGCGAGGCTGATACTCTCGTTGCCTCTACCACCACCGCAAGATACGAGGAGCTTCTTCTCACTCTTATCTCGGATATGAGAGCCGATCTTACCGAGGTTTCGGGACTTGATTGCAGTGAGCTTCCCTTCGTATACGGAAGAATCCTCAGAAAAGAGGGCTCTGATGCGGTAAAATCTCTTGCAGAGGTTCAGGCGGCGCAGGATAACGTTGCCAACAACAAGTCTCTCAAGAACGTATTTATGATAAACACCTCCACCGACCTCGTTGATCCTGTGACAGGTGAGCACAGGCTCCCCACTCAGCAGGATGCTTGGCATTACGACTCTCTTTCTCAGCAGATGATCGGAGAGAAGTTCGTTAGCCTCGTTAACGGAGTTGAGGGAACGTTTACTAAGTATGGATATATTCCCGAAACTTATTCCGATGCTGAAAAATATCCGTTTGCGGTATTTAAGAACATTGACGGAAAATACGTTTTTGATAGCGCGGCAGAATACGTATCTACAAGCGATACGTGCTGGGCGACCACGATGACACGAGCAATAACGCTTACGAAAGCAAACGGTACGGCGGTAACAGAAGAGGTTGTTGTATTGCTGCGTCGTGACCTTGATACCACGAGCTTCTTGCAGCACACCTCTGATATAGGTGCGACGGTTACGGTTGACCTTAACGGATATAGCTTTGCCTCAAGAACAAGTCTTTGTAACACGAAGACCGATGACTGCCTTGCAAGTGGGGCGACCGAAGCTAAGAACGGTGTTATCAACGTAAAGAACGGTACTCTTCTTATGGGTAATTTCGGTATTCTTTATGCGGCAAAGAATGGCACTTACACGAAAGAAAAGACTCTTACGTTTAATTTCGAAAACTTGAATATCGGTTTTGCAGATAACGCTACCAAACAGAGCAAAACGCTTCTCGGTATAGCATACGACAGCCACGCAGGCGACGTTGTGGCAAAATACGAAATGAATTTCGTTAATTGCGTTATAGACTCCGTAACGAATTGTCCCACGGATTCGTCATATAGAATAGCGGATCTTGATGCAACCGGAGAGAGTGCGGCTAACGGATATAACAACGCGGTAAGCCTTACGTTCAAGGAATGTACGATAAAGGTTAAAGATGTAAAGCATCTTGAGATTCCTATGAGCGCAGAGGGTGACTCCATAACCTTCTTGAAGGGAAAAGATGGCTCGTACGGACATCTTTTACTCCCCTCGGGCACAGATAACGATATCTTTGTCGGAAATGACAACGGCAATATGGTAGATCTGAAGCCGGTTCATAAAAACGGTGTTTATTATCTTGTTGAGTCCGATGACGTTGTGACCGAATATGGAATTATTCCTGCGGCAAACTCTAATTCATACGCAAATCCCTTTGCAATCTTTAAGAAGGTTGACGGTGCGTACGTCTTTGACGGTGTGCAGGGTAACATAAATACTGTTTTTACGAAGGCGACCGAGCTTACCCACGCTAAGACCGGTGTTACCGACGACGTTGTTATTCTCCTTAGACGAAACATCGTTGCTGATGGCAGCTTCCCCTCAAACGTTGCTGATGCGGCGGGAACTATCACTCTTGACCTCGCAGGCTACAATCTCCAAGCTATCACCGCGCTTATCAGAACGGATTTTGATGATGATGGAGTTGTAAACGGTGAGCAGAAAAAGACTACCGTAAATATCAAGAACGGCTCTATGGAGCTTCGTGATTTCGGTATACTCTTTACCACTCTCGGAAGCACGTATACCGTTTCCAAGACGTTTGATCTTAACCTTGAAAACGTTAAGCTTAGCTTCTATCCCGGTAATGAAAACGGAAAGGAAGGCCGTAAAAACGAGGACCTTCTCGTAAGCGACAGAAACGATTCCGCTACCACGGAAACGTATATCAATATTACGGCTACCAACTGTACGTTTGATCTTGAAAAGAACACTAAAAAGACTGCTTATATTGGAACTCTTAATGCCGGAAGTGGCGATGATGATAACAACAATTACACTGTTACCATCATAGGCGGTACTATTATTACAGACAATATTGCAAAAGCAACTTGTAGTATTAAGGGCACCGGTGATAAGCTTATATTCAAGAAGGATTCCGATGGCAATTACACCAAGTTCCTTATGAATCAGAGCCTCCAAGAGCCTGCTTCCACTGAAAAGCGTATCGGTGAAGGTGGTTACGAGGTTTCATTCTACGAAACGAGTGAGCGTGTCGGCGTATACAAAGTATACGATCTTCGTGACGGCGTTGTTACCAAGTACGGCGTTATTCCCGAGGCGGCAGCAGAGAACAACTTCGTAGTATTTGTAAGAAACGATGGCGGCACTTATGCGTACAACAGCTCGTTCACCGGCTGGAAGGGTGCGTTTGAGGCGGCTCGCAATTTGACTAACGGATCCTCTACCGCCTACGATGAGGCTATGATCCTTATGCTTA
>JBGVKA010000093.1:0-11109 GCA_045129715.1 Eubacteriales bacterium
ACCCCAAAGCGAGTAGGCACCGAGGAACTCTCCGTTCTTAAATACTGCGAAGGGGTAGTCCTCCGCGGAGGCGTACTTTTCGGGAATGGTTCCGTAAGCGGTCTTGAGATTTACAAGCTCGTAAACGTTATTTCCGTCAACGGTCTTGATCTTCACGAAGGACGTCTTGTCTCCCGTATCAAGAGTACATACGGTTTTAGGAGCGTTTACCGCTGTTGTTGCGAGATATATCTTGGTATATTCACCGTTTGTATCGGGATAGAAGGTAACGCTTCCCGCGGATGTTGAGCCCGTATCAAGTCTTACTATGTTGTTAGTTCCCGACTCAAGCTCGCTCGCAACTATCTTACCGCCGTAAACCTTAATGTCGATCTTCAGCTTATTGTTCGTAAGGTTACTGAAGATCCTGATGTTGCTACCCGATTTTCTCGCGCTCATATCGATCGTGCAATCGTTCATAACTATCGTAGTCTGAATGGTCTTCAAGGCGGAATTCGGATAGCATCCCATAAGAACGCCCGTTGCAGTTCCGCCCGAAAGAAGCTTGAAGGTAACTCCGTCAAACTGCCAAGTCATGCTCTTATCGGAGTAATCGGTAGTCTGGGGAACGTTTCTTATATCAAAGAGCAGGGTTGCGGAATTCTTACAAGCGAGAGTTCCGTTTATGATATGGAAGTTCGAGGGGAATATAGATGCATCACCGGAATCCGCCCATGCTTTAGTCGTAGGCGTAAACGTATAATTAGCACCCTGAGTAAGAGTGTAACCGCACATATCGATCGTGAGCGTGCCCTGAACGTAGGAAAGATTATCAAACTTTTCGGAAGAGCCTATCGTGTAGTCTCTTCTCATTACGATCACCGCGCCTATTTCCGAGGCACCGTAGGTCTTATTTGCGGTATCCCATACGTTAGCCTTAAGAACGTCATAGATCGCTCTGCCCACCGCACTGTCGGTAGCGTTCACACCGTAGAAGGAGGATGCCGCATACTTAAAGTTACCGTTGGTGTCGAATACTACGAAGGGATATACGTCGGCATCGGCGTACTCCTCGGGAATAGCTCCGTAATCGGTGATGAGCTTATTTTCCTCAAGCGTATAAACGGTATCGTTTCCGTTCTTGACGCCGTTCGTAAAGTATGCCGCGCGTCCGTCTGCCATAACGAAGTCTCCGCTAAGAGGCTTGTTTTCGCCCGTTACGGTGAGGGTGGTATATTCGCCCTTGTCGTTCTTATCGAACACGAAGTAATCGCTGTTCGCATTGGCGTTCATTATCTTGATGGCTTCGCTATTCGCTGTGATAATATTACCGCCCTTGAAGGTGGCTACAAGATGAGAACGGTCGTAGCCGTCCTTCGCACCGAGGATATACAAGGGTTCGCTCGCGGAGATATCCGAAGGAAGATTATCGCGAAGGTTGAAGGTACAGTCAACGAAGGTGATAGCGTTTTCCGCACCGATGCAGTCTCTGTTGTTGTTCCATACCGTCCAGAGCATATGACTTGCATAGCTCGTATCCGCGCCCTCGGCAAAGCCGAAGGTAACGCTTTCACATACTACGTTATACTGCTTGGGCTCGGTCTGTCCCGAAGCGTACTGACTGTCGATAAACGCAAGGCCGCGCACGCTGAGAACGGTACCGTTCGTGACGGTAATATTGGTTACGTAAGGAGCCGTGGAATGATTGCCCGAGAGGTCAAAGCCTACTCCCGCCTGAGTCATAACGTGACCGCCAAGGTCAAGCTTGATGTTGGTTGCCTTATTCAAGGTCACACCGTTATCACCCTTGATAATATTGAAATCACGGCGAAGAAGGATATCCGCGCTGATCTTAGCGTAGGTATCACTGTTTACAGAGGTTCCCGCTCCGTTCGTTGCCTTTGCCCAGGTGTCGTACGCTCCGATAAAGACTCCGTCTCTGAATAAAACGAAGGGATACGCCTCGGCATCGGTATAAGCGTCGGGAATGATTCCGTATCTTGTCGAGTTAGCACTTGCACTGAGCTCATACGTGGTAAGTCCACGCTCGGAGCTCTTTTCGGTATAATACGCAAATCCGTTTGCTATAAGATACGAAACCGCACCGTCGGGCTCGTAGGGAGCACCTATAGTAAGCGTTGCGTATCCGCTCTCACCCGCGAAGAATTCGGCCGAGGTGGAGGAGGTCTGAACGTAAGTGCGTCTCTGACTGTCGAAGACGAAGCTTCCGCCAATTACCGAGTAATCGATCGTGAGATCCCCCGTGCCCGTGGGAAGCATTACGATATCAACGTCTGCTCTTTCCCTCTCGGATACGGTGAATTTACATTCTTGAACGGTAACTCCGACGAGAGTTTCAACGCCTGCCGTAACAGTAGTCGCGCTCACGATACCCGTGGTCATAGCTCCGCGGGAAAGAGTGAAGCTTACGTTCTCAAGCTTGAGGCTTATTTTCTTGCCGGAGCCTGCCGCAGTGGAATTCTCATAGGATGCAAGAGGAGTTGCACCGAGAACCACGCCGCCGTTTTTAATAGTTACCTCGGTCTTTTCAATATCGGTCGAGGTGTTCTTGAACCAAAGAGGAGAGTTCGTGGTATTTGCCGCCTTAAGAGTGTATCCGTTAAGGTCGACCGTCACGGACGAAAGCGCACAAATGCCCGAATAAAGATCTGCGTTTACGAGAGTGTAATCTGAGTTAAGCACTACGGTATATCCGCTCTTGCACGCTCCGAGAGCCGCCGCCCAGGTGTTATAGCTGCCTGTTGCGGCAGAGCCGTTATAAACCGTGAACGCGCTATCCGACGCGGGTGCCTTATAAGGAGCCTTACCGCAATTTGCGGCATTTATCGATACCTCGGAAACGCTCATATCGGTAACGTGCTCCGTTACGCTGACGTCGGTGAAGTACCCAGGCATCTTACTCTCACCCGTGGGAGATATCTGAACGGTGAAGGATTTCTTCTGATTGGATACTACGCCGTAATCGGTATCGTATACTGCGTAAGGTATCTCGATCTCCATCCACTCGCCCGCCTTGGTGGTGATATTGTAAAGAGGCTGATAGAGGTCTATGGTGTTATTAGCCTTCTTGGTCATTCCGTTGAGCTTTATCTGAAGAGTACGGCTGACGGTATCGTAAACCTTGAGCTTTACGGTGAAGGCTCTTCCGTAGTCGTCAAGGGTAAGATTCTTGGTTCCGAGGAGATTTCCAAACGTAAACGCGGTGGTCACGTTCTGATAATATACCGAGCCGTTGTACGAGCCCAGGTTATCGTTGATATGCACTCGGAGTGCGGTCTTGACCGCCTTTGAGGGATCGGTGGTCTCACCGTTGCTCTCGTCAAGCATTACCGAGGATACGGGAGCCTTGGTCACGGTGCTCACGCCACCCGTCGTGCCGTCAAAGCTCTGAGTGAGGATAACGCTATCCCCCGACACCTTCTTAGCCTTGAGCCAAAGAACTACGTTCTCCCCTGCTCTTTCCGTAAGATAAGAGGTGATATCTATCTCATATCCGCCCATACCCGAAAGGTTTACGGTGCCGATAAGCTCACCGTCGGTGCTTCCGACCGTGCTTACTGCGTAAAGCTCAGCAACGTTTGCGGCATCGTTCGAAACGAAGAAGCGGAAGGTGAAGGTATCGCATCCGCTCGGCATTTCGGGAGCGGTTACGGTATAGTAGTTGCCCGATGCGGAAGCGTCGAAGAAAGCACCGCTCTCGGTAATAAACGTCGATTCGTAAGCGGCTCCGAGTGCCGTGCCGTTTTTACCGCAAAGGTCTGCGGGAACGGTTATCACGTACTCTGTCGCAGGGGCAAGCTCACCCGTGGTGAAGGTCCACTGAGTATCTCCGTAGGAGCTCGACCATACGCCCGAAAGAGCCTTTCCGTTTGCACTGACGGTCACCTTGCCGATCTCGGAGGCATCGACCTCGCCTGCAAACTTTATAACTATATCCTCGTTAACGGAAACTCCGCCGCCGTTATTCATAGGATAGGTGTAGAGCACCTTTGCGGGAGCGTCCTTCATATAGTAGTTGAGGAAATCAAAGAACGCTTCGTAGGTATCAACACCGTAATCAACGTCGGGGCCCGTAGCGTATACGTGAGGAAGAGGAACTACGAAGAAAACGGAAGGAATATCGAGCGACCTTGAGAGATTTACGAGAACGTTTGAGGAGCCGTAAGCCGCGTTATAATCGTCGTAAAGGTTTGCGGCTATATACATCGGAGAATGTCCTGCCGAAATGTCCTCCTCCTGCGAGCCGTTTGCCGCATAGGTGAACTGAACGCCTGAAATTATCTCCTTACCGCCGTAGGTGAGCCAGGGCTGAAGCTCTCCGCCCGAAACGGCGTACTTGCCCGTGTAGGCACCGCTCTCATAGGTAACGGTGTTGCCTGCCTGATATCTCGTCTCACCGTTGTGACCGTCGAATATTCTGTAGGGAGTGAAGCCTGCAAGAACGTCGTTTATAGCGTTCTCAAGTGCTTCGGTGGTAGCGTAAGCCGATGCATTTACGAGCTCGGACTGAAGGACCTCTTCTCCGAGGAAGGAGAACCAACCGCCCTTCGAAAGACCGATGGTAGCAAATTTATCGAGCGCGAAGTTGTAGGTCTCACCGCCCGAGAGGGACACGTATCTGAGATATCTCATAGCGGCGGTGTTTACGAGCTTATCGTTATAGATATGTAAGCTGTAATTCATATGGTCGCCCGTGGAGCCCGAGCTACCGTCGTAGTATCCGAAGGAAGCGTCTCTCGCCATAGGCTGATAGAGGTAATCGTATACAGCACCCGCGTATCCGTTAAAGAGCGCACCGTTGTGGTGAGCGCGGTACTCAGCGTTTCTCGCGAGAGTGTGAGGATATCCCATCGCACTTGAAACGGTTATAACGGGAACCTCCTCCTTGGGATTCGTGGGGTATACGAGGTTAAGGTAAAGATCCATCTCAAGTGCCGTTCCGTCGGGATTAACGCAATCGGTAAAGGTGGTTGCAACGGTGTATTTTACCTTGGTATAAAGACCGTTGGTATCAACCGCGCCCGAGGCGTTATACCATACGGGCGAGGTTCCGTCGGACGCCTTATCGACCGTCTTGCGAGTATCCGTAGTGGAGCCCGTTGCCCATTTGACGAGCGTGTTTGCTTTAGCCTTTTTAAGATCGGTGTTCCAGTTTTCAACTATCTTTTCAAGCGTTCCGTCTGCGGAATGCTTATCGATCTCCCAGAACACCTGATTAAGAAGCACGTTATGTCCCGAGGGGCAAACGAATATTTCCTTATACGCTCCGCTCGCGGGGAACGCCTTGGAGGTATCGGTCGCGGTATCCTTTTCAAAGTAGCGGCCGTCCTTAAGATTCTTCGTGAAGAGCTGAACGGAATCGTCTATCTTGGGACTGGTTGCCGCCTCGCTACCGAGATAGTCAAGCACCACAACCGCGTAGCCACGGTCAAGCATAGACTGTATGATGGTCTTGTTACTGTCGGTTCCCGTTCTCACGGTGTTCGTATTGATAGCGTACACCACGATGGGCGTGCCGTATATTTCGGGAACGACGTTTCCAAGCCTTTCGTAATCGTAATAAACGGTATACTGCATCGCACCGACGATACCGTCGTTCTCAATGCGTTTAGTATCCTGAACCTTGTAAGCGGCAAAATCGTCAGCGATCGCGATCATCTCGCCGTCGGTAACTATTCCGCTTGCTGAAACTGACATTCCGCATACGAGAGCCGCTACCGCAATGCATATCAAAATACAGAGCAACGCGCACTTTTTCATACGGGAATTCTTGGTTTTTCCTTCCTTTTTCATAATTTACCTCCTATGACAGTTATGCTGTTTGGTATATTTACACAATGTTACCACACTTATATTTTAACATTTTGATATTGACAATTTGTGCCACAAATGGTATAATAATATGCTAAAATCGGACATTTAGGGGATCGCGTATGGAAGTTCAAACCATAAATTTTGATAAAAGCGGACTCTACAGAGCCGCCTTCAAGAAAAACCGTTATTTCGTTCAAAGGCATATCCACCAATGCTCAGAGCTGATATACGTTACGAGGGGCAGCCTCGAGGCTACGGTGGGCAATACGAAAAAAATTATCTCAAAAGGAGAGATCGCGGTCGTCTCGCCCTTCCAGGTGCACACCTTCGGCACTCCGTCAAGCGTTGATCTTTGGGTATGCGTTTTCTCAAACGAGCTGCTTGAGGATATAATGCCAAAGCAGGAGATCTACAAGGGCAGAGAGAATTTCGTCTTCACACCGAGCGAGCACCTTGCCGAATTTCTCGCGCACAAGCTCCCCGACTCCAAAGAGGAAATGATCTCCTTCGATTACACCGAGCTAAGAAGAATAAAGACGGTCCTTTCCTGCATTTTCGAGGAATACGTTGCCGCAGTGCCGGAGCTCTCACACGAGGATCAGAACTCAATAATTTCGGATATTCTTTTGTACCTCGACAAAAATCACAGCGAGGATATAACGATAACCTCGGTCGCGCAGTCACTCGGATACACCTCGCGCCATATATCGAGAATACTTTCAACTCTCAAGATATACAATTTCAGAAACCTTCTCAACTCATTCCGCATCGAGCACGCGAAAAGGCTTTTGAGAAAGACTAATTTAAAGATGATAGACGTCTCTTTAGAAAGCGGATTTTCGAACGAACGCTCATTCTACAGAGTCTTTCAGTCTATCGAGGGAACGACACCCAAGGAATATAAAAACAGTCTTTCTCCGAAGAAGCCCTTTTAAGCCTTGACAAAACGGGTTTGGAGTGCTAAAATTAACGTATTGCCAAAGGCACCGAATTGCCATTACAGATTTATAAAGAGGAAACGAAAATGGAAAACAAGTTTAAAGCGATGATCGAGCGAGGCTTCGTCAGATATTCCGATTTCAACGCCGTAGGTGACGGTGTTCACGACGACTCCGAGGCACTTTACGAGGCGCACGTATTTGCGAACGAAAACGGACTCGACGTTTTTGCGGACGAGGGCAAGACCTATTACGTTCATTCATACGATAAATCCATTCCCGTAAAGACCAACGTTGATTTTTCTGGCGCGAAATTCATACTCGACGACACGGGTGACGTAGCCTTTGAAAACCGTTCCGTCTCACTCTTCAGAGTAGAAAAGGATAACCCCTCAGAAATCTACACGGGTGAGGAGCTTAGCTCCAATTTTGACGTTGCTCCCATAAACGCGGGTGACACCGTGATCCCCTGGCTTTCAGGCAAGCTTGAGGCTAAGAGCCTTATAAGATTCACGAACGAAAAGCATCGCGATTTCATTCGCTTCGGCTCGAACGTCAACTCGGGAAATCCGAGAACGGACTGTCTTTTAGTTAACACGGATGGCACCATAGATCCCGATACGCCCGTAGCATTCCCCTTCGACGACGTTACCAAGATCGAGATCACAAGAACCGACGATAAGCCTATAACTCTTCGCGGCGGTTATTTTGAAACGATATGCTGCAAGGTCGTTGCGGCTACGGAATTTGAAAACAAGTGGCGCGGATACTACAGAAGCTTCAAGGTAATAAGAAGCAACACGACCGTTTGCGATATGACTCACCGCATCGTTGGAGAGCCCGATATTCCCAACACGGGATACGGCAGAAGCGAGGACGGAAAGTTAAGACAAAGCTATCCCTACTACGGCTTCGTTTATTTCATCAACACCTATAATTCCTACGCCAAAGATCTCGCGCTCAACTCTCACACGACCTATTACGAGGATAAGCCCACCTCGACCAAGCCCGTTGCTATGGGAAGCTACGACCTCGTTATCGAATACTCAAGCCACGTTTATTGCGAGGGTATAACCAGCTACGTTGATATATGCGACACGAGATATTGGGGCATTATGTCCTCAAACGGCGCAAAAAATATGGAATTTAAAAACTGCTCAATGTCGCGCTTTGACGCGCACCGCGGCTTCTGGAACGCCCGTCTTATCGGATGCGAATTCGGACAGACGATAAACGTTATCGGCGGCGGAAGGCTTGAGGTTATCGACACCGTTCGCAACGCAGGCGATTCCTTCATTATTCTCCGCAACGATTACGGTGCTACCTTCAACGGTGAGATCCATATCAAAAACTGCACGATACTCGGAAAGAAGAAATACAGAGGCGTTAAGACGGATGCAAGCTACGAGAACGGAGTTACGCTCGTTCATCTCGGCTTCTGCTATGAGACCGAGAATTTTCTCGATTGGAATTTCGGATACACCTGCTATATGCCAAGGAAGATCTACGTTGACGGCTTTAACTCCCCCTCCCCCGAAAAGACCTACGTTTTCAACGACCTTGCCAACGTGGCGTTTGACCAAAGCCATTCTAACGCATATCGCATTACCGAGGGACTTTACTTCAAGGGTAGAGAGCCCATGAAGATCTGCAGAAATTCCGAATGCACGGAGCTTATGAATATTCCCACCGTAACTAATATCTAAGGCTTAGCAAGAAACGAGACAGTAATGACTAACAGTAAAAAAAGACTAATCTTCGCCGTAGTTTATCTGGCGTATACATCTATCTATATAGCGCGAGTCAATTTATCCATGGCGGCTCCGACTCTTGAGGAGCTCTCCGTTATAAACACAGTTCAGCTCGGCTTGCTTGGAAGCGTTTTTTCGTGCATTTACGCCACGGGACGACTCTTCAACGGCATTATCGGTGACAAAACGGCACCTTGGATAATGCTTACCACAGGACTCACCGTCGCGGGACTCAGTAACCTTTTCATAGGTTTTTTACCTCCCCTTGCCGCAATATTCGTGCTTTGGGGCACGAACGCTTACGCACAGTCGATGCTTTGGAGCTCGGTGCTCTGCATTGTGTCGGGAATGTATTCTCAAAACGAGGCAAAAAGAAAGACCTCGATCATGGTTACCTCTACCGCTACGGGTAACATTATAAGCATTCTTCTTAACACCTATCTTATAACGAAATTCGGCGTGCACTTCGCATTTATCGTTCCGGGAATACTCACTCTCGTCCTTGCAGGAGCTGTTCTTTTGCTTACGAGAGGCGTAACAAAACGCGAAAATGTAAACAATTCTGCACATATTTCGATATTTAAGCTTGTAAAGAACAAGGAAATACTCGCGATGTCCGTCCCTGCCATGATGGACGGAGTTATGAAGGAAAACATTACGGTCTGGATGACGGTGTACGTCGTATTCAAGTTTAACACCGACCTTACCACATCCTCCTATTACGTTTTGCTTATCCCCATAATAGCGTTTATCGGACGCGCGGCTTACACCTCCGTGTTTAAGCTTTGCAAGGAAAACGAGAATACCGTATCTATAATCGGCTTTGCACTTTGCATTGCCGCGTCGGTGCTTATCTGCTTCTCGGGTATCGGTATGATCGCATCCGTATTATGCCTCAGCGTAGTCTACGCGGCGGCGTCTATGATCAACACGTCTATACTCTCCATATATCCTCTTCGCTCGGCAAAGACGGGAAACGTTGCCTCCGTCAGCGGCATCATGGACTTTGCGACCTACCTCGGCGGCGGTATCGCAAGCATGATCTACGGTATCGTAATTGCTAACTTCGGATACACTCCGATGTTCGTATCCTTTGCCGTAATATCCGCGGTATCTATAATGTTTATTATAGGAATCAACAGAATGAGAGCACGCGAGGAAGCTAAAAGCGGCGTTATATCTTAACGCCGCTGAATATTTTTAGGTAATTTTATCCAAAATTCCACTTGCGGTGTGCTTCAATTTTTTCGCAGTTTTTTTGATTTTTTTGATGTATTTCTATTGCAATCGTGAAAATTGTGTGATATAATAAAATGTCAAAAAACGAGACGGAACAAAACGCTCCGCACTCATCAATCTCTAAATTCGATATATTTGTATCGATAAAGGAAGGAATTAAAAAAATGGAAATTAAGGAACGCAGAGTCGGTACAGTTTCAAGAGGAATTCGCTGCCCCATCATCAGAGAGGGTGACGATCTTGCAAAAATCGTTACGGACAGTGTTATAGAGGCTTCCGAATACGAGGGCTTCTCCCTTCGCGATAAGGACGTTATTTCGATAACCGAGTCTATCGTAGCAAGATCTCAGGGAAATTACGCATCCGTTAATGATATCGCAGACGACGTTCGTGCAAAGCTTGGCGGAGAGACCATCGGCGTTATCTTCCCCATTCTTTCCAGAAACCGCTTCGCAATATGCCTCAAGGGTATTGCAATGGGTGCAAAGAAGGTCGTTCTTATGCTCTCCTACCCCTCCGACGAGGTTGGTAACGAGCTCGTTTCTCTCGATAAGCTCGACGATGCAGGCGTAAACCCCTACAGCGACGTTCTTTCTCTTGAAAAATACCGTGAGCTCTTTGGCGAGAACAAGCACGAGTTCACCGGTGTTGACTACGTTGAGTACTACGGAAACATAATCAAGGAAGCAGGCGCAGAGGTAGAGATCATATTCGCTAACCGTGCCGCTACCATTCTTCAGTACACCGATTGCGTTCTTACCTGTGATATACACACCCGCGCTCGCACCAAGCGTATTCTCAAGGCTGCAGGTGCTAAGGCAGTTATCGGTCTTGACGATATCCTTACCTCCTCGGTAAACGGCTCCGGATACAACACCAAGTACGGTCTTCTCGGCTCCAACAAGTCCACCGAGGACAAGATCAAGCTCTTCCCCAACGAATGCACCGATCTCGTTTACGATATTCAGAAGAGAGTATTCGACGCTACGGGCAGACACGTTGAGGTAATGGTTTACGGTGACGGTGCCTTCAAGGATCCCAAGGGTAAGATCTGGGAATTGGCGGATCCGGTCGTATCCCCCGCCTTCACCGATGGACTGATCGGCACCCCCAGCGAATTGAAACTGAAATACCTGGCGGACAACGATTTCAAGAATCTGTCCGGTGAGGCACTCAAGGACGCTATTTCCGCCAGCATCCGTGCCAAGGAAGGCAATCTCGTCGGCAATATGGCATCCCAGGGTACCACTCCCCGCCAGTTGACCGATCTGATCGGCTCCCTTTGCGATCTGACCAGCGGCTCCGGTGATAAGGGTACTCCCGTGGTGCTGGTACAGGGATATTTCGATAACTACACTGATATGTGA
>JBGVKA010000094.1:0-5666 GCA_045129715.1 Eubacteriales bacterium
TTTTCATATGTAATAGCGACAGAAACTATGTTTTTACCGCTTGCAGAAATTGTTAAGGTAGCATCTTCGTTCTGATAAAATCTCCAGTTTTCACCGTTTACGTAGTATTTTCCGGTGTTTTTATACTGGGCATCAGGCTTAAGTGAAGCTACAGCAGTAACTATCGAGTTAACATCTACGTTCAAGTAAGCTGTTTCATTTACCCAGCCGTTTGCATCAGCATATTCGCCGATAACCAACGTAGTAGTTACATCAACGAAGGTTTCTTCTTCTACATAATTCTCGTCTTTAACCTCGATAGCGGTGAAGGTATATGCCTTACCAGCCTCGGTAACGTACTCAGCGATCTCTTCAACAGTCTTGGTAACGTCATCAACTGCAACTTCCCAAACGATCTTCATGCCTTTTCCGGCAACGAGATCGGTGGTAACGAATTCAAGAGCAGTGCCGCCCAAAACCATAGCAGCAGTGTTGGTTCCGTCAACGGTTCCGTTGGTTACTCTAACGTATGCGTACTTAGCGATGTTAGTTGCGGTGTCCTTGTTAACAACTACGTCAGCAGCATCTGCGAAAGCAAGAAGGCTCTTGTACATAGTGGTCTGCTCTGCGGTTACGTTCTCGGAAACATAAAGTCTCTCGTAGAGGTACTCAAGAACGCTGTACTTAACAGTAGCGGACTTGGTGTTGCCTGCAACTGCCTCTGCATAGAACACGGTATCGATATCCTGAGCGGGAACGCCGATCTTGGAGATAAATACCTTGGCATCAGTGCCGTTCTTCACCGCATCAACTTCATACTCATCGATAGTCTCAACGAGTGTACCGTCAGCGGTATAAACGTTAACAACTACGTCATCGGAGGTGGAGTTAACTGCGTACATAAGATTAAGCGTGTCGCCGTAGTAAACGTTCTTGGAAACGATCTCTACGGTCTCGGTCTCTGCTGCGAATACAGAGAAGCCTGCCATCATTCCAACGAGGAGCGAAAGCATAAGCGCGAAGGAAACGATCTTTTTAATGTTTTTCATTTTCTTAAAAACCTTTCTTTTTTAATTGTCTTTTTTGATTAGATTAGGTCCAACCGTTGTTATCAAAACCGCCGGGGAAGATATCGCCGGGCTTCGTGTCATCGGGCACGACGGGCGTCTCGGTACCACCGGAAGAAGTGATAATGTCCGCAAAATTCATTCGTATGACTTCAACTTCTAAGGATTCATACTTCTTTTTCATGCGCACTCTCTCCTTTTCTTTATTTTTATACGTATATATATTAGCACAGCTTCCATAATTTTGCAATAGAAAACGACAGATTTTTCATATTTTTTCAATTTTTTTCGGCTTTTTGTTTTCCTAGCAAAGATAATGTACAAATATATCTTTTCATCACACCTACGCTATGAGCAAAAAACTTAAAATGAGCATTAATTTTACTGTTAAACTATTGACAAACTTTACATTTAGTCTTATAATTAATAGGTAATGATGGCGCCGCGAGGCGCGACCGTTTTAATTTTTTTCTAAGTGAGGATAAAAACATGAAAGCTCTCGTTAAAAAGCTCCCCGAAAAGGGACTTTGGCTTATGGACGTTCCCGAACCCGAGGTTGGTCCGAACGACGTCAAGATCAAGATCCGCAAGACCGCTATCTGCGGAACGGATCTTCACATCTACAACTGGGACGAATGGTCTCAGAAGACTATCAAGACTCCTATGACCATCGGTCACGAATACGTGGGTGAGATCGCAGAGGTCGGAAAGAACGTAGTTAACTGGAAGGTTGGCGATATCGTTTCCGGTGAGGGACATATCGTTTGCGGCAAGTGCAGAAACTGCCTCAAGGGCAACGGACATCTTTGCAAGGATACCGTTGGAGTCGGCGTTAACCGTAACGGTGCTTTCGCAGAATACCTCGTTATTCCTCAGGAGAACGTTCGCGGATGCGAGCCCGGTGTTCCCGAGGAGATGTATTCTATTTTCGATCCCTTCGGAAATGCCGTTCACACCGCTCTTTCGTTTGACCTCACGGGTGAGGACGTTCTTATCACGGGTGCAGGTCCTATCGGTATTATGGCGGCGGCAGTTTGCCAGTTCGTAGGCGCGAGAAACGTCGTTATCACCGATATCAACGACGACAGACTTGAGCTCGCTAAGAAGCTCGGTATCAAGCACACCGTTAACACCGCCAAGGAGAGCCTTGACGATATTATGAAGAAGATCTATATCAAGGAAGGCTTCGACGTTGGTCTTGAAATGTCCGGTAGCGAGATCGCGTTCAACACCATGATCGACAAGATGATGAACGGCGGTAAGATCGCTCTGCTCGGTATTCTCAAGAGTGACGCTAAGATCGACTGGTCCAAGGTTATTTTCAAGGGCCTCGTTATCAAGGGTATTTACGGCAGAAAGATGCACGAGACCTGGTACAAGATGTCCGCACTCCTTCAGGGCGGCCTTGATATCTCCGAGATCATCACTCACAGAATGAGCGTTCTCGATTATGAAAAGGGCTTTGAGGCTATGAACAGCGGTAAGTCCGGTAAGGTCATCCTTGATTGGACCTGCCTTAACAAGTAATTTAAAGGCAAACGAATAGGAGAACACAAATGAAAAGCGCTCTTAAATATTTCACAGAGGTTTGCGAGTCCATCGAACGCGACGGACTTAAGAAAAACGAAAAGAATATAGTTACTCCCCAAGGCGCAAAGGTTGGTCTTTCCGACGGCCGTTCGGTTATCAATATGTGCGCTAATAACTACCTCGGTCTCGCTAACGAAAAAGAGGTTATTGAGGCTGCTAAGGCAAGCTACGATGAGTTCGGCTACGGTCTTTCTTCCGTAAGATTCATCTGCGGAACTCAGTCTATACACAAGAAGCTCGAGGCTACCGTAAGCAAGTTCCTCGGAACAGACGATACTATTCTCTACTCCTCCTGCTTTGATGCAAACGGCGGTCTTTTCGAGACTCTTCTTACCGATGCAGACGCGGTTATCTCCGACGAGCTTAACCACGCGAGCATCATCGACGGTATCAGACTTTGCAAGGCAAAGAGATTCCGCTACAAGAACAACGATATGAACGACCTCCGCGCAAAGCTTGAGGAGGCTAAGGATGCAAGAATCAAGCTCATCGCTACCGACGGCGTTTTCTCGATGGACGGAATTGTTGCTAACCTTTCCGCTATCTGCGATCTCGCTGAGGAATACGACGCGCTCGTTATGGTTGACGATAGCCACGCGGCAGGCTTTATGGGTGCGACCGGTAGAGGTACCGCAGAGCATTGCGGCGTTATGGGCAGAGTTGATATTATCACCGGTACCTTCGGTAAGGCTCTCGGCGGTGCTTCGGGAGGCTTCACCTCCGGAAGACAGGAGATCATCGATCTTCTTCGCCAGAGATCCCGTCCCTACCTCTTCTCCAACACTCTCGCTCCCGCGGTTGCGGCAGGCTCTATCAAGGTTCTTGAGATGCTCTCAAACGATACCTCGAGAAGAGAAAAGCTCTTCGCTAATACCAAGCTCTTCGCAGAGAAGATCAAGGAGATCGGACTTGACGTTATCGACGGCGGTACTCCCATTATCCCCGTTATGCTCTACGACGAGCACGTTGCAGGCGAGATGGCAAAGAGAATGATGGAAAAGGGTGTTTACGTCGTAGCGTTCTCCTACCCCGTCGTTCCCAAGGGCAAGGCAAGAATCAGAACTCAGCTTTCCGCGGCTCTTTCCGAGGAAGACATTCTCTTCATCGTTAAGTGCTTCAAGGAAGTTAAGGAAGAAATGGGACTTTAATTCAAAACGCGCTTATTTGTAAACTAAAATTTGCATATTGATTTAAAATGGCAGTTTTTATTTTGTTAAAGCTGCCATTTTTCTTTGTTTAATACCACACAAAAAAACGCAAATCATAAGGCAAAAATAGGTTCAACGTTTTTACATAAAAAGGCAATTTTAGACTTTTTTGATAAATATGTTGCAATTTGTTAATTTTTGTGTTACAATTATCGTATCATTTTATTTGGAGGTTATTTCAATGAAAAAGTTCTTATCGCTTCTCGGCTTTGATGCTGAAAAGAAGCAAACCAGCGTCAAGACCGAGATCATTGCAGGTATCGTTACCTTCCTTGCAATGGCTTACATTTTGACGGTCAACCCCGCACAGATCCTTGTCGGAGCAGATCAGGCTTACTGGCCTTCCGTATTCATCGCAACTGCTTTCGGCGCAATCATCGGAACGTTGCTTATGGCGTTCCTCGCTAAAATGCCTCTTGCTCAGGCTTCGGGTATGGGACTTAACTCCCTTGTCGGTGGCTTGGTTGCAGTTTGGGCAGCAGACACCTACGGTGTTCGTTTCACTCTCGGACAGGCATTTATGATGGTGCTTATTTCCGGTCTTGTCTTCCTTGCACTCACTCTTATCAAGATCAACGGTAAGTCCTTCCGTGAGCTCGTGTTTGACGGTATGCCTAAGGCAATCAGAAGCGCGATCTCCGTTGGTATCGGTCTTTTCATCGCTTACATAGGCTTCCAGAATGCAGGCGTTATCATCGCAGATCCCTACGTTCAGGTAGGTCTTGCTGATTTCACCAGCTTCGAGGCTTCCAAGACTGCCCTCGTTGCTCTTATCGGTCTTTTCCTTATCGCTATTCTCGAGAAGTTCAACGCTAAGGGCTCTATCATTATCGGTATTATCGGTGCAACCATCATCGGTATCCCCTTCGGTGTTACCGATCTTACAGTTCTCAAGGGTGAGGGCGGTGTTTCCTGGAAGTTCTGGGAAAGCTTCGCTAACTTCTTCTCCGGTGAGACCACCGTATTCGCTTCGTTCACCGACGTATTCAAGGACGGTCTCGTTCCCGAGGGAGGCAGCATCTTCACCGTTATCATGGTTATCATCACTATGTGTATGATCGATATGTTCGACACCATGGGAACCATCGTTGGATGCTGCGGAGGTAACAGAATCCTTTCCGACGAGAACAACAAGCCCTACAACTACGATAAGATCATGATCTCCGATGCTGTCGCTACCTGCGGCGGTGCTATCCTCGGTACCTCCACCGTTACTACATTCGTTGAATCCGGTGCGGGCGTTTCCGCAGGCGGAAGAACCGGTCTTACCGCTTTCACTACCGCTTGCATGTTCTCCCTTTCTATGTTTGCAATGCCTCTGTTCGCAGTTATTCCCGGTGCGGCTACCGCTGCTGCTCTTATCTACGTTGGCGTTCTTATGATGAAGAACAACATCAAGAGCGTTGATTTCACCGACGCTATCAACGCAACGAGTGCATTCCTTACCATCATCGTAATGGTTCTTTCCTACTCCATTACCAAGGGTATCGGTATCGGACTTCTCTCCTACACCTTGATGAACGTTTGCGAGTACCTCGTTAATCTCGTTGTTTCTCTCGTTAAGAAGACCGAGAAGCCCAAGTGGGACGTTTCCGTGGTTTCCCTCGTTGTAAGTGCACTCTTCGTATTGTACTTCTTCGTTCCCGCGACTCTTTAATAATAAATACGGGAGGCTATCAGCCTCCCGTTTCCTTTTATTTTATTTGATTGCGTTTTTAGCGGGAGGATAATATCCTCCCCTACGTTGTATTATGGTATATCATTTGTAGGGGAGGCTATCAGCCTCCCGTTTCCTTTTATTTTATTTGATTGCGTTTTTAGC
>JBGVKA010000095.1:0-5926 GCA_045129715.1 Eubacteriales bacterium
CGGGCGATTTTATCCGAGGCAGAAAAATTAAGATAGGAGACGTTCTCGAATGATTTTGGAGCTTATCATCTATCCTTTGTTTCTTGTGGCTATAATCTTTTCGCTTTACGCACAGTTTAAGGTTTCGGGCACCTATAAAAAGTATTCGACCTACTACACGAGAGCCGGAAGAAACGCTACCGACGTTGCAAGAATGATACTTTCGAGCGAGGGGGTATACGACGTTTCAATAGGCCGTGTTCGCGGTAATCTTACCGATCACTACGATCCGAGAAGCAACACTCTTGCGCTTTCGGATACCACCTATGCGTCAACCTCCGCCGCGGCAATAGGCGTTGCGGCACACGAGGCAGGACACGCGCTTCAGCACGCGTTCGGCTATGCTCCGATAAAGCTTCGCACGATGCTCGTTCCTGTAACGAATTTTGCATCAAAGCTTTCATTGGCGTTCGTGATGCTCGGAGTCGTTTTGACCGTTATTGCGAACAACACGATCTTCGGATACTATATCCTTCTTTTCGGTATCGGTCTTTTCGCGGTGACCACCGTATTCCAGCTCGTAACTCTTCCTTGTGAGTTCAACGCATCAAGAAGAGCTATGAAGGCTCTCAGAGGATCGGGATATTATTCCGAGGAAGAGCTTAGTGCGGCAAGAAAGGTCCTTACCGCCGCCGCGCTTACCTACGTTGCGGCAACCTTCGTATCGATAGTTCAGCTTATTCGTCTTGCTCTGATATTCGGAGACAGAAACGACAGAAGATAAAGGTTTGGAAATATAAAGAATGGCAACGAATATAAGAAAAATTGCCTTCGAGCTTCTCAGAAGCTACGAGGAGGAGGGAAGATACGTAAATCTTCTGCTTTCCTCACCGAAGGTATCGGCACTGAGTAAGGAGGAGAGGTCGGCTGTGACCGCGCTTCTTTATACTGCTGTCGAAAAGAAAATGACCTACGATTATTTTATCGCCGCCTTTTCAAAACGCCCGATAAACGAGATAGATCCGTACGTCAGAGACGTTCTTCGTATCGGAATGTGCCAGATACTCGATATGAAAAGCATTCCCGATTTTGCCGCCGTCAACGAGAGCGTTAAGCTTGCAAGACACAAGGGCGAGGCGGGCTTCGTGAACGCAGTCTTAAGAACGGCATCGAGATCTAAGGAAGACCTTCCTTATCCCAAGCGCGAGAAAAATCTCGCGAGATTTCTCTCGGTATATTATTCGGTTCCGCTTCCTACCGTAAAGCTCTTTATGAGCATCGTGGGGGAGGAGGAGTGCGAGGCTCTCCTCGTCTCAATGTCAAAGGAATCGGGGCTTTCGATCACGGTAAACGAAGGAAGGATATCGCGCGATGCTCTTCTTGAAAAGCTTTCGCATCCTTCTGCGAGGGCATCAGAGCTCACCGATAACGGAATCGTATTCGAAAAAAGCGTGTCACCGAGGGAGCTTCCGGGCTTTGACGAGGGAGAATTCTTCGTTCAGGACGAGGCTTCGAGAATGGCGGCTCGCGTGCTCGACGTTCAGCAGGGTGATAAGGTAATAGATGTCTGCTCCGCTCCCGGAGGAAAGGCTTTTGCCGCTGCTATAAGGGCGGGAGACGGTGGCGTTGTAAAGGCGTTCGATATACACGAAAGCAAGATATCCCTCATCACCGAGGGGGCTAAAAGGCTTGGGCTTTCAAGCGTATCCGCAGACGTAAGAGATGCGACCGCGCCCGATCCTGCTGATTTCGGATGCTTTGATAAGGTGATCTGCGACGTTCCGTGCTCGGGACTCGGAGTTTTCGGCAAAAAGCCGGATATCAGATATAAGGATCTCGGCACCGTCAGCGAGCTTCCCGCGTTGCAGTACGATATTCTTGAAAAGAGCTCGGAGTATCTCAAGACAGGCGGAGCTCTCGTTTATTCCACCTGCACCGTGAACCCCGAGGAAAACGAGGCGGTTACCGATAAGTTTATAGCCGCGCATCCCAATTTCTCTTACGAGGGAATGGAGCTCGGCGTAATAGATTTCTCGTGCGGAAGATATACCTTTATGCCGCACAAGGACGGCACCGACGGATTTTACATAGCAAAATTGAGGAAAAATAATGACTGAAAAAATTGATATAGCGTCAATGACCAAGGCGGAGCTTTGCGAGTTCTTCAAGTCCATAGGAGAGCCGAAATTCCGTGCAGAGCAGGTATTCGCGTGGATAAGCAAGGGCGCGTCCCTTGACGAGATGACCAATCTTTCAAAGGCTCTTCGCCAAAAGCTATCCGAGACCTGTCTTGACACTCTTCCTCGCGTTGAGGAAAAGCTCGTCTCGAAGATAGACGGAACCGTGAAATATCTCTTCAAGCTTCACGACGGTGCGTGTATAGAGAGCGTTTTTATGAAATATAACCACGGCAATACGCTCTGTATATCAAGTCAGGTCGGATGCCGTATGGGATGTAAGTTCTGCGCCTCGACCATAGGAGGCAAGGTAAGAGATCTTCTGCCCTCCGAACTTCTCGGTCAGATAATTGCGGCTGAGAAGGATAGCGGAGAGCGTATATCCAATATAGTAATGATGGGAATAGGCGAGCCTCTTGATAACTACGATAACGTTATAAGGTTTTTGAAGCTCGTTAACGCAGAGGGCGGACTTAATATCGGCTACCGCCATATTTCTCTTTCCACCTGCGGTATAGTTACGGGGATTCTCAAGCTTGCGGAGGAGGATCTTCCCCTTACGCTTTCCATATCTCTTCACGCGTCAAACGACGAGAAACGCTCTGCGATAATGCCTATAAATAATAAATGGAAGATTTCCGAGCTTCTTGATGCCTGCGTCAGCTATTATAAGCGTTGCGGCAGAAGAATTTCGTTTGAGTATACCTTGATATCCGGCAAGAACGACAGCGTTCAGGATGCCGAGGAGCTTGGAAGACTTTTAAAGGGTGCCTTCAAGGGAACGGGTGCTCCGATACACGTAAATCTCATTCGCGTTAACGAGGTTGAGGAAACGGGCTTCAAGAAGGGAAGTGCCGAGTCTGTAAAGCAGTTCTCCGAGAAGCTTTCGTCAATGGGGATCGTAGCAACGCTCAGGCGTAAGCTCGGCTCTGACGTAAACGCAGCTTGCGGTCAGCTCAGAAGATCGTCTATGCAAAAGAAGGCAGAAGAAATTTGATTTTTCATCACGGTAAAAAAGAGGATCGACATTGATAACTGAAAAAAAGGGCAAGGTCGTCAAGGGGCTCGGCGGACTTTATAACGTCAGAGTCAAGGAGGACGACGGAAAAATATCGATATATACCTGCAGAGCAAAGGGCGTTTTGCATAAGGATGAGGAAAAGCTTCTCATAGGGGATAACGTTTCCATATCCATCGACGATACCACTCCCGACGGTATAATAATATCCGAAATAGAGGAACGAAAGAACGAGCTTATAAGACCTCCTATGGCAAATCTCGATTATCTGTTTATAGTCTTCGCGGCAAAAAAGCCGTCTCCCGTATTAGAGGTAGTGGATAAGCTTATAGCCATAGCCGTGCATAACGATATAAAGCCCGTGGCAGTGGTTACGAAGAAGGATCTTGACGGTGATATTGCAGACGAGTATGCCGAAATATATCGCAAGGTTGGAATAGATACCTTCGTAACCTCCTCCGAATCTAAGGAGGGCGTGGATGCCGTTTCCGAATACATAAAAATGAACGTTGCGGACGGTAAGACCGCCGCCTTTGCGGGAGCATCTGGAGTAGGCAAATCAACGCTTATGAACGCGATCTTCCCCGAGCTTAAGCTTATGACCTCCGAGATATCGAAAAAGATAGAGCGCGGAAGACATACCACGCGCCACGTTGAGATATTCGATATAGCAGACGCGTCGAGAACGGGATTCCTTGCGGATACGCCCGGCTTTTCGCTCGTTGATTTTGCGAGATTCGATTTCTTCGACGTTGAGGATCTTCCCGCAACGTTTACCGATATCGAAAAATATTCGGGCGGATGCACCTATGCAGACTGCGCTCACGTAGGAGAGGGAATAAACGACTGTGCCGTAGCACGCGCCGCATCCGAGGGCAAAATAACGCTCTCGCGCCTTGAGTCCTACAGAAGCATATATAGAATATTAAAGGAAAAGAAAAATAAATTCTAACAGAAAAAAGATCGGCAAAGCTGCGAAGGTTGATTTTCGCATAAGCTTCTTGCCGATTTTTTTTGATTGAGTGATCGTAACCGTTGATCTTTGCTTGAGAGATCGGAGCTTTTTGCCTTCCCCCGATCCTTTTGGACGTTTTTTATCGGCAATAGGATGCCTCAAAAAGCCTTCGCGAGAGCTTCTTGCCGTCGTCAATTCTTCGCGGTGTAAGGATTGCACAAAAATTTTAAACTTTTTTTGTAAAACCTATTGACAAACGAGAATTCTTTTGGTATAATACTTCAGGTATCCTAAGACAGCAGGTTCCGGTAAAAGCGAAAGCTATCCTGCCGAGGTGAACAACGATATTTTAATATGATATTTGTTTGTCCTTTCTCGGCTGTCGCTATGCGCGTTTGTCGGAAGGGATTTTTTGTTTTTAAATTTTATGGAGGTAGAATAATGCCAAGCAATAAGATTCTTGAAGAAAAGAAACAAGTCGTAGAATCACTTGCCGCTAAGCTTCAGTCCGCTAAGGCCGGCGTTCTTGTGAAATACGAAGGCATTAAGGTAGCACAGGACACAGAACTCCGTAACGCTCTCCGTAAGGCAGGCGTTGAGTACACTGTTATGAAGAACACTCTCACCGGTAAGGCTTGCGATATCGCAGGTTACGGTGATATGAAGCAGTACCTTAATGGAATGACTGCTATTGCAATCAGCCAGGACGATCCTATCGCTCCCGCAAAGATTATGAAGGAATTCGCAGATAAGATCGATTGCTTCGAAATCAAGGCTGGTTTCGTAGATGGCGGTATTCTCGATCAGGCAGGCGTTGAATCCCTTGCAGCAACTCCTTCGAAGGAAGTTCTCATTGCAAAGATGATGGGCAGTCTTATGTCCTCTCTTTATGGATTTGCATACGTTCTTCAGGGCAAGATCGACAAAGAAAACGGCGACAATGCCGAGGCTCCCGCAGAGGCTTAATTTATCTGCAAGCTAATTAAAATAGTTTAATAAAAATTGTTTAAATATTTGGAGGAAACTAAAATGAATGAAAAGTCTACTCAGATCCTTGAACTTGTAAAGGGTCTTACAATTCTTGAACTCGCTGATCTCGTTAAGGCTCTTGAGGAGGAGTTCGGTGTATCCGCAGCTCCCGTAGCAGTAGCAGCAGCTCCCGGTGCTGCAGCAGCAGCTCCCGTTGAGGAGAAGACCGAGTTTGACGTAGTACTTAAGGCTGCAGGCGCTAACAAGCTCGCAGTTATTAAGGTTGCTCGTGAGATCACCGGCCTTGGTCTTAAGGACGCTAAGGACCTCGTTGAGGGTGCTCCCAAGACCATTAAGGAAGCAGTATCTAAGGAAGATGCTGAGAAGATCGCTGAACAGCTTAAGGCTGCAGGCGCAGAAGTTGAAATTAAGTAATTTTCTATCTTCTAAAATTGAAAAATTCGGAGTGCGGCAACCTGCGAGCCGCACTCTTTTTTCTTTTCGTGCTCTTTTTTTCGATAAGCCGTTGACAAAAGGCGTGATATGATATAGAATATCTTTAGCAAATCCAAGGAGTGTTGCTTATGAACAGAAAGCTTATAATAATTTCAAACGATGCTCTCGTTCGCGAGGATATGGAATATCTCAAGACCAAGCCTTGCATCAGAGAGCTTATAAACAAGGGTAGCTTCATTGAGAGTCTTAAAACTGTATATCCCTCGATAACGTATTGCTGTCACGCATCTATGCTCACGGGCGCATATCCCAATAAGACGGGTGTTTACAATAACGAGCTCGACGAGGTCAATAACACCGCGTGGACCTGGG
>JBGVKA010000096.1:0-4150 GCA_045129715.1 Eubacteriales bacterium
TTGCCATAGCGGGTATCATTGCGATGAAGCCTGACGTTATAATACTCGACGAATCCACCGCAATGCTTGATCCCATCGGCAGACGTGAGGTTCTCGGTATAGTTGAAAAGCTTAACAGAGAAGAGAATATTACGGTAATCAATATAACTCACTATATGGAGGAGGCTGCAAGAGCGGATCGAGTTATCGTTATAAACGACGGACGTCTTCTTCTTGACGGAACCGCTAAGGAGATATTCTCCAAGGTGGATTTCCTTCATAGCATAGGACTCGAATCTCCGCAGGGAACCGAGCTTATCCACGCTCTTATAAAAGAGGGATATTCGCTTTCTCCCGACGCTATCACCGAAGAGGAATGTCTTCTTGAGATATTGAAGCTCGTAAAGGGGGAGGGATATCATGTATAAGCTTGAGGTGAAAAACGTATCCTTCCTTTACGGAAAAAAGACTCCCTTTGAAAAACGTGCGCTCGATAACGTATCGGTTGGCTTTGAAAAGGGTAAAATAACCGGACTTATAGGACATACGGGCTCCGGAAAATCCACGCTCGTTAATCTTTTGAACGGTCTTTATAAGGCTGACGAGGGTGATATTCTTCTTGACGGCGTAAGTATATGGCAAAAGCCGTCCGAGATAAGCAAGATAAGATACAAGGTCGGTCTCGTTATGCAGTATCCCGAGTATCAGCTCTTTGACGAGACCGTGAGAGCAGATATAGGATTTGCTCCGAGAAATCAAGGACTTTCGCCCGAAGAGATAAACGAGCGGGTGCTTGAGGCGGCTCGCTTTACGGGTGTCACCGAGGAAATGCTCGATAAATCTCCCTTTGAGCTTTCGGGCGGACAGAAAAGAAGAGTTGCAATAGCAGGTATTTTGGCTATGCGCCCCGAGGTCTTGGTTCTTGACGAGCCTGCCGCAGGACTTGATCCTAAGGGACGAAGAGAGATCCTCGGAGGTCTTTGCGACTACGTAAGACAGAGCGGAATAACGCTTATTCTCGTAAGTCACTCTATGGAGGATATGGCTTATTACTGCGATAACGTCGTCGTTATGAACAATTCGCGAGTTTATAGATCGGGAACGGTCGACGAGGTCTTTTCCTCTGCGGAGGAGCTTGAGGCTATCGGTCTTGACGTGCCCGTGATCTCAAAGATCGCGACACGACTTAAAAACGCAGGCGTGAGTCTCGATGGCAGACTTTATACCGTAGACGGTGTAAAGGAAGCTATAATAAAGCTGTTAGGAGGTAGAGCGAAATGATTTCGGATATTACCTTAGGACAGTTTTTCCCCGGGAAGTCTATGATACACAGACTTGATCCGAGAACTAAAATAATACTCACCGTGCTTTATATAGCCGCGGTATTTTTGGCTAACAGCCCTATAGCATTCCTTGCCGTTGCGGTATCGGTGCTCTCTTTGATATTGATAAGCGGAATATCCTTAAGAGTTATACTCAAGGGAATAAAGCCGATAATTTACGTTCTCATATTTACCGCTCTAATAAATATTTTTATGACGAAGGGAGAGAGCGAGCCTCTCGTCAGCTTCTGGGTCATAAAGATATATAAGGAGGGAATTATCAGAGCCGTATTTATGGCGCTCAGAGTAGTACTTCTTATCGTCGGCACGAGTGTGCTTTTGACCTATACGACCTCGCCGATCTCTTTGACGGACGGTATAGAAAAGCTTCTTTCGCCTCTTAAGAAGATAGGGGTGCCGGTTCATATCTTCGCTATGATGATGACGATAGCATTGAGATTTATTCCCACTCTTATTGAGGAGACCGAAAAAATAATGAACGCCCAAAAATCAAGAGGCGCAGATTTTTCGTCGGGCTCTCTCGTAAAGCGCGCAAAGGCGTTGATCCCCATTTTGATACCTCTTTTCGTCTCTTCGTTCAAAAGAGCGGACGAGCTTGCGGTCGCAATGGAGTGCAGATGCTATCGCGGAGATAAGAACAGAACCAAGCTTGTGAAGCTTACCTATCGTGGACTTGATTTTGTATGGTTTTCGGTAGGACTCATCTTCCTTGGCGCAATTATATATCTTAAGATCACCCCGGCGCATATCTCGTCTGCTTTGCCGGATACTCTGTTTAAGATATTGTTTTACAGAGTCTGATACCGTATAAAGAAAACGGGTAAGGACAAATTATAATGAAAGGAAGTCGTGATATGAAATATTTTGCAAAAATCAAATATCTTGGAACTGCGTTTCACGGCTTTCAGGTGCAACCCGATAAGCGCACGGTGCAGGGCGAGCTTTGTGCCGCGACCGAGCTTGCGTTCGGTATGCCGTGTAAGGTGACGGGATGTAGCAGGACCGATAGCGGAGTTCACGCAAACGAGTTCTGTCTGACCATAGAAAACGATGGCGGAACGATACCGCCGGAAAGCTTACATCTCGCAATAGCAAGATTTCTGCCCGATGATATCTGCCTTTTTTACGCAAAAGAGTGCAACGATAATTTTCATCCAAGGTATGACGCGCTTGGCAAGGAGTATCTTTACAGAATATACAACGAGAAGGTTCAGGATCCGTTCGAGTTTGGCAGATCGTGGTTTTTACCGAGGATCATCACCGATGAGGGACTTCAAAAAATGCGTCTTGCCGCAGAGCGTATTATAGGTGAGTACGATTTTTCCGCCTTTATGTCGGCAGGCTCGGATACGGAGGATACCGTAAGATGCGTTGATTATTTGAATATTGTAAGACACGGTAGCGTGATCGAGATAAGGATACACGCAAACGGTTTTCTTTACAATATGGTAAGAATAATCGTCGGCACGCTTTCCGAGGTTGCCTTTGGCAGATTCACACCCGACGATATATCGCGTATAATCGAATCACGCGACAGAAATAATGCGGGTATGACAGCTCCTGCCGCAGGTCTTTACTTGAATCGCGTTGATTACGATTTTTCCAATCCTTCCACAAATTCTAAATAATATTACGGCACTCCGCGTGGCAAGATTTTAAAAAGCTGCGCGGAGGTTTTTTATGAAAAGATCGCACAAAATTCTATTAATAACCGTTACCTCGTTTTTTGCGCTCGTATCTCTTTTGGTTCTCGGCTCCATAGCTTATATAAGCGTTTTCGCAAAAAACAACGTTGACACTCAGCGTGACGAGTGGTTATTCGAGTCGGCTAAGGGAGAAACCTTTACCGAGTATTACGTTAACGGCAACTTAGGTACGGAAAAGGCAGGGGAATATTCTCCGGTTTTAAACGAAACGGTTGCGCTCGGAGAATACAAAAAGAAATGGGTGGAGCTCGGTGAGGTCAACGAGGCTGTAAAGAGGGCGTTTTTATCTGCGGAGGACAGAGCGTTTTACGATCACTCAGGCGTTAATATAAGGCGAACTATCTACGCCTTGGCAAATTCCGTGCTCCGCTTCAGATCTACGTTCGGTGCCTCTACGATAACTCAGCAGGTTATAAAGAATATAAGCGGAGATAACGAGGTAACGATGAAAAGAAAGCTCGCGGAGATAATCAGAGCGTACAATATCGAGAAGAATCACACGAAGGACGAGATACTTGAGCTTTACTTAAACATCGTTCCAATGGGAGAAAATATTTACGGTATACGCGCGGCATCCGAAATATATTTCGGAAAAACGCCTGCGAGTCTCTCAATCGCGGAGGCGGCAACGCTTGCCGCGATAACCAACGCACCCACGAGATATAACCCGCACTCAAATTACGATAACTGCGTGAAAAAAAGAAACGACGTGCTTTACGCAATGCTCGATAACGGGGCTGTAAGCGAAAGCGAGTATCAAAAGGCCGTAAGCGAGCCGCTTTCTGTACTTCCCGTATCGAGTGCCGAGGAAAGCGTTAACTCTTGGTTTGCGGAAACCGTAAATTATGACGTTACGCGTGCTCTTATGCGGGAATACGGCTTGAGCGAGTCTGCGGCAGATCTTCTTTTGCGTAGCGGAGGACTAAAAATATACACTACCGAATCACCAAGCGTTCAGAAAAAGCTTGAGGAATATTTTTACGATAGATCAAATTTTCCCTCGGCAACGAAAGAAGGACTCGGCTTTTCTATGGTGATAAGTGATTCTACGACCGGAGATCTTTTGGGAATAGTCGGTGCCGTCGGTGAAAAGCGTGAAAACCGTATCCTGAATTACGCCTT
>JBGVKA010000097.1:0-23848 GCA_045129715.1 Eubacteriales bacterium
AGAGTCTTAACGTAACCGATAAGCTTATCGCGGATAGCCTTCTGACCGATATACATACCGAGACCGTGCTCAGCATTATCCTCGAAGAGCGAGTTAGCCCAAGCGGGACCTCTGCCGGTCATATTGTTTACGGTGTAAGGAGTTGCGGGAGCGGAGCCACCCCAAATGGAAGAGCATCCGGTAGCGTTCGAAATATACATTCTCTCACCGAAGAGCTGAGTGATAAGACGAGCGTAAGAGGTCTCTGCACAACCTGCGCAAGAGCCGGAGTACTCAAGGAGGGGCTGCTTGAACTGGCTGCCCTTAACGGTAACGTTAACGAGCTCAGACTTCTCTGCAACCTTAGCAACAGCGTAATCGTAAGCTGCCTGCTGATCGAGCTGAGTAGCGATGGGCTTCATCTCGAGAGCGTTGCCGAGCTTAGGATTGTTATTTACGGGACAAGCCTTAACGCAAAGCGTACAACCCATACAGTCAAGGGGAGATACAGCCATGGTGAACTTGTAAGCCTTAAGATTAGCCTTACCGTCTACGATCTTGGCAACCGCAGGAGCTGCCGCAGCCTCTTCCTCGGTCATAGCGAAGGGACGGATACAAGCGTGAGGACATACAAATGCACAGTTGTTACACTGGATACATGCATCGGAGTTCCACTGAGGAACGGTAACCGCAACGCCTCTCTTCTCGTATGCTGCAGATCCCTGGGGGAAGGTACCGTCAGCGTACTTAGCGAAGGTAGAAACGGTGAGGGAGTCACCCTTCATTGCTCCAACGGGAACAACGATGTCGTTTACGAAGTCGATAAGGTCAGCTCTGTTACCGGTGAACTTAGCTGCAGGAGCGGTCTGGCCTGCATTCTTCCAGGAAGCAGGAACCTCAACGAGATGAAGAGCGTCCTTACCTGCGTCGATAGCCTTATGGTTGAGGTCAACTATTGCCTGGCCCTTCTTGAGGTAGGACTTAGTTGCCATATACTTCATGTAGTCGATAGCCTCGTCGATGGGAAGAACCTTAGCAAGAGTGAAGAACGCGGACTGAAGCACGGTGTTCTTAACCTTTGCGTTACCGAGGTCGATAGCAAGCTGAGTTGCGTTGATGGTGTAGAACTTAACGCCGTTGTTAGCGATGTAGCTCTTAACGGATGCGGGAAGGTGAGCATCAAGCTCTGCATCATTCCACTGGCAGTCAAGAAGGAAGGTTCCGCCGGGCTTAACGTCGGAGATCATATCATACTTGCTGAGGTAAGCGGAGTTGTGGCAAGCAACGAAGTCAGCCTTGTTGATGTAGTAAGAGGACTTGATGGGAGAATCACCGAATCTAAGGTGAGAAATGGTAATACCACCGGTCTTCTTGGAGTCATACTGGAAGTATGCCTGAATATACTTGTCGGTGTGGTCACCGATGATCTTGATGGAGTTCTTGTTAGCACCAACGGTTCCGTCTCCGCCAAGTCCCCAGAACTTGCACTGGATCATATCAGCGGGAGCGGTATCGGGAGCTGCAGTCTCGGTAAGAGAGTGACCGGTAAGGTCGTCTACGATACCAACGGTGAAGTGGTTCTTGGGAGCCTCGTTTGCGAGGTTAGCAAAGATAGCGAAGATGGAAGCAGGAGTAGTATCCTTAGATCCAAGACCGTATCTACCGCCAACAACGGAAACGTTGTTCTTGCCCATCTCGTTAAGAGCGGTAACAACGTCGAGGTAGAGGGGCTCACCGAGGGAGCCGGGCTCCTTAGTTCTGTCAAGAACTGCGATCTTCTTACAGGTAGCGGGAATAGCCTCAACGAGCTTGTCTGCTGCGAAGGGACGGTAAAGTCTAACCTTGATAAGACCAACCTTCTCGCCGTTTGCGTTCATGTAGTCGATAACCTCTTCAGCAACGTCACAGATGGAGCCCATAGCGATCATTACGCGATCTGCATCGCGAGCACCGTAGTAGTTGAAGAGCTTGTAGTTAGTGCCGAGCTTAGCGTTAACCTTGTCCATGTACTCCTCAACGATTGCGGGAAGAGCGTCATAGTAGGGGTTGCAAGCCTCTCTGTGCTGGAAGAAGATATCGCCGTTTTCAGCGGATCCTCTGAGGGCGGGAGTCTCGGGGTTGAGAGAACGGTCACGGAATGCCTTAACAGCGTCCATATCGGTCATCTCTGCGAGATCCTTGTAGTCCCAAGCGGCAACCTTCTGAACCTCGTGAGAGGTACGGAAGCCGTCGAAGAAGTTAAGGAAAGGAACTCTGGACTTGATGGTTGCAAGGTGAGCAACTGCACCGAGGTCCATGATTTCCTGAGCGTTGGTTTCAGCGAGCATAGCAAAACCGGTCTGACGGCATGCATATACGTCGGAATGGTCACCAAAGATGTTAAGAGCGTGAGAAGCTACGCATCTTGCGGAAACGTGAATAACGCAAGGAAGAAGCTCGCCGGCGATCTTGTACATGTTGGGGATCATAAGAAGAAGACCCTGGGATGCGGTGTAGGTCGTGGTAAGAGCACCGGATGCAAGGGATCCGTGAACAGCTCCTGCTGCGCCTGCCTCAGACTGCATCTCTACAACCTTAACGTTCTCGCCGAAGATGTTCTTAGCGGGCTCGCCAAAGATG
Organism: Eubacteriales bacterium; assembly: GCA_045129715.1. Classification (GTDB taxonomy): domain Bacteria; phylum Bacillota; class Clostridia; order Oscillospirales; family CAG-272; genus UBA1740. The sequence goes on from JBGVKA010000097.1 coordinate 2,599, forward strand.
TTCTTATTGGATGCGCTCCAGGTGTCGGTTACTTCCGCCATAGGGCTGGAAGGGGTGATGGGGTAGATGGCAGCAACTTCCGTGAACGCGTACGAAACGTGAGCGGCAGCGGTGTTACCATCCATAGAAATTTTCTTTCTTTCTACCATTTTGGTTCCTCCATAAATATATTGTTTTTTTATAGAAATCTCTTTTTGGCATTACGCCAATACATAGTATATCATACAATTTACTAAAAGTAAATAGTAATTTTTAAATAACCGTTATTTTTTTAACAGATTTTCTATTTCTTCTCTCGTCGATACGATATTGAGCGCGGAAAGAAGAGCCTTCGCGTTCATACCGCCCGGCAGGGAGAGTGCCTTACAGAGTGCATCGCGCCTTTCGGACGCGCCCTCGCCTCCGCTAAGACCGAAATTGAACATATCCGTCGGGGTGAGCTCCTCCTTGTTCAAAATTGCCTCGTCCGAGGTGAAGGGGGAAAGAAGCGAGCGCAAAACGTCACCGCCAACGCCCTCAACACCGAGCACACCCTCGCGCCCTGCCTGCTTTTTGCGCCTTTCCTTGCCCTCTATTCGCGGTACGTAGAGCTGATATATCTTTTCCTTCGGAAGTATTGAAGAGATAAAGCTTCTTATCTGCTTTCCTCCCGCATCCGAGTCGGTGAGGATTATTATCCCCCCGCCCGATATCTTTCTTATGAGTGCCTGCTTTTCCTTTGAATTAAATATTCCGAAGCCCTCGGTGGTTATCACCGTTGCCGAGAACATACTTAAGACGGCACTCTTATCGTAACGCCCCTCAACGACTATCGGAAGCCTTATTCGAGGAAGTGCCGTCGTCTTTTCGGTGTGATCCGTCATTTTTCGCCCTCCGAACGCTCAGGCGAGAGCGTTTTTATTCCTCTTTGACAAAGGTCACTAAGCGGACATTTTTCACACGCAGGCCGCCTTGCAATGCATATTTCTCTGCCGAGGGTGACGATCCTATGACAAAAATCACTGCCCTCCTTAAGATCGATAAGCTCCCTGAGTATCCGCTCGATCCTCACCGCATCCTTCAGGGACTCGGGGTACATACCGAGCCTTCCGCATATTCTTATGCAGTGCGTATCGCAAACGATAGCCTCCTTGCCGAAGGCATCTCCAAGTATAAGATTCGCGATCTTTCTTCCAACGCCGGGAAGCTCGGTAAGTGCCTCCATAGTGTCGGGCACCTCACCGCCGTATACCGCCGTTACGATCTCGGATGCCGCCTTTATGCTCTCAGCCTTGGTTCGAAACAGACCGCAAGGCCGAATTATTTTCTCTATTTCTTCGAGCGGAGCCTCCGCCATAGCCTTTGAATTTGGATATTTTGCAAACAATTCTTTGCAAACCACGTTCACTCGCGCATCAGTACACTGCGCGGAGAGTCTTCCCATAACCAAAAGCTTCCAGGCATCGCCCTCGTATTGAAGAGCACATTCGGCCTCAGGATAATACGCCTTAAGACGCTCCACTATCTCCGAAAGTCTTCTTGCTTTTTCCTTTTTACCTCTTATCATTTTTACCTCTTTTACGCCTTTTAAATGCACCCGACGTAATGATCGGGCATATCAGCTTACACTCGCAACGTATCGAGCGGTAGGCAACATCCCTATTCTATCTTATTTTTTCTCTTCAAGGAAGAGCTCGCGGCATCCCGCACGCTCGGAAAGGTCAAGGAAAAGACGAAGCGAGAAGCCGACTACGGTATCAAAATCTCCGTCGATCCTGTCAACGAATTTTCCGCCGATGCCCTGTATTCCGTAGCTTCCTGCCTTGTCCATCGGCTCGCCCGTTGCGATATACCCGTCGATCTCGGCATCGGTCATTTCCTTAAAGTAAACGCCGGTCGTAGCAACGCCCGAAAAAACCTTACCGCTAACGTGAACGGCTATACCCGTGTGAACGTTATGACGCTTTCCCGAAAGCTCCCTCAGCATAGCGTGAGCATCCGCCTTATCGATAGGCTTGCCAAGTGGCTTTCCGCCTATCTCAACGAGAGTATCGGAGGATACGATAAACGCTCCCTCCCCCTCGGCACCGAGAGTATCGAGCACCGCCCTTCCCTTTCTCTCGGCAAGTATTCTGACCGCCCGGGAAGGATGAGTGCAAGCGGGAAAGCTCTCGTCAGTCTCGCTGACTATTATATCAAATTCATCGCACACGCGCGAAAGAAGCTCCCGCCTCCTCGGCGAAGCCGAAGCAAGTATGATCCTCATAATATCTCCTTTTAAAAGTATCCTTTATTATATATAATCTTATTTCAAAATTCAAATATGATCTTAAGCCAAAATCTCAAAGCCTTCGCACACCGTATTTAGTATAACGACAATCGGAAGTCGAAATCCAAAGTATTTCGACGGCAAATCAAAGATTTGCAAGCAAATTTCAATAAGAAATTTGCCGATTTCTGTTGAAATGATTTAGTTCCAAAAATCTTGATAAGATTTTTGTACGGCTGTTTTCACAGCCGCGAAAAGGCTTGTTGCCTTTTCGACATACTATGATCATTATATACTATTACGCGCGAAAAGTCAATACGAATAAAGCACGGCAAATCTCCGAGTCCACCGCGGCGCAAGGATTGGCATCTCCGTCGCTTCGCTCCTTACGTCAATTCCAGAGGAATTGTATAGCATCAGCTCTTTGAGCTGTATAGACGCTCGCAAGCTCGCTGATCCGTCACTTCGCTCCTTGCATCACGGCTTTGCCGTGCATCTCCCCCGCTTCACCTCGCGCGATCTCAAAAAAAAGCTGCCGCAGTGTTACCTGCGGCAGCCAAAACAAAGGCTATGCCTTATTTTTCGTAGAGAAACCTATTACTTGGGAAGACCTGCATACCCTATTTCGAGCTGGCGGAGGTTAGCCTGCTTGGTTCCTACAAGTCTCTCATACTCCTTAGCGCAGTTGTCGAACTTGTAAAGAGCGTTTGCAAGCATGGTATGGTATCTGTCCTTCTCGTTAATACCGCTGTTTGCGAAGAAGAATCCGATAGCGTCCTCGAAGAGCTTATCGAAGGAGGTACGAACGTTGTTACGGATGTAGTTAAGAATCTTAACGTTTCCGGAAACGCCCGAAGCTGCACCGTAAGCAAGGTTGTACTTGTAGTAGTGGTCAAGGATATCAGTGGAGTTCTGAGTCTGGTACTGAAGGAATGCGGAGCAAGCGCTGAACTTAGCGGTTCCTCTGGTGATAGCACCTGCACGACCAACAACGTGGATCTGAGTGAGGTAGCTGTCGCCCTGCTTGTATACGGGAACGGGAACAACGCCGAAGCCGCCATTCTTCTTCATGTTCTGGTACTCGTCGTACTCAAGAGAACCAACGAGAATGATACCACCGAAGAGAAGAGTGTCGGTAATGAACTTCTGACGAACACCGAGAAGCGCAGTCTTGTCGTCGCCCTGAAGTCCAAGAAGACCTGCATCGTTAGCATTCATGGACATAATGCCGTCAACGTCCATCATACCGGAGATCTTGGTCATAAGAGCCGCGAGCTCAGGGTTGGTGTCGGGATATGTATAGGTCCATGCCTGAGTAGTGTTGTTATAGGTCTGCTTAATAACGGTAACGGAGGAGGTATAGATCATACCTGCCGCGGGAAGACCGTTTGCACCGAGTGCGAAGCCGAGAACGTCGTTAACGCTCTCACCGCCGCTTGCACCTGCACGGCTGTAAATAGCCTCAGTGTAATCGATAAGTCTGTCATAGGTCCACTGATTTTCCTCAACCTCATAGAAGAAGTCGTTGATGTCTACAGTGTTATCCTTGTTCCAGTCCTTAAGCGCGGGATCAACCTTAGTAACTGCCTGGTTGAAGAGGTTTACGTTTACGGGAACTACGAAGAACGCACGGATAAGGTCAATGAAATAGTCCGAAGCGATAACGTAGATCTGACCCTTGTTAAGAGTAAGAGATCTCATAAGATCGCTCATGTATCCGAACTGGTTCTCCTCAGCGTCAACGGTAAGGTTGATGTTGAAGTGGTTCTCTCCGTACTCCGGGTTCTGAGTCATAACGTTAGCGAACTCGCCCTTAAGAGAGCAAAGAAGCATATCCGTCATCCAGTTGCAGAAGATATCAGGGCAAGTCTCAGCAGAAGACTCGCTGATAGTGTTGGTTATCTCGTTTCTTGCTTGGGAGTAACCGTATCTTGCAGGATCATCGGGATAGTAGAGATACTTAACGCTTACCTTGGTGTACTTGTAAGCATCGGAGTTTCTCTTTCTAACCTTTTCGTCAACCTGCTCGTCGTCGTCGCTCTCGCCGGCGAGATATCTCTCACAGCCGGAGGGGAGCTCCTTATTGTTGGTACAGTTGGTCATCTGGAAGATAAGGCTGGTAGGCTTGTAAGTGATGTCTTCCCACCACTTATCCTCTACTTCCGGTTTCCAGAATTCGTCGCCGCCGTCGCCACCATCTCCTCCATCGGTGTTGCCGCCACCGTTGCCGGTGTTAGTTCCACCGTTTCCGGTGTTGGTGCCACCGTTACCGGTGTTTGCAGTATCATCGTTTCCGGAGTCGTCTCCGTCGTCACCCTTCTTACAGCCTGCAAGGCATCCGAGGGTCATGATAACAGCAAGAAGCAAACAAATGATCTTGTTTTTCATATTTCTCCTTTTCTGATTTGCCGCGTTGTTTTTTTACCTCTCCCTTACGGCACTGGGGGAGTGGTTTGGGTAGCCTCGTGTCGTCGGCAAGCTTCCCGTAACTTAACCGAACCGAAAGGGCGCCGATTAACATCGAGGCTCCGTTTCACGCTTCTCTACCGCATATATAATAACATAAACATTTAAAGAAATCAAGACAGGCTTTTTTAATTCTACCCTTTTAACAAGTTTCGATTATCGTTTTTGGCTATTTTTCACAATTTTTTGTTAATAAATTGGAAATATTCCACTAAACGAAAGTCCCTGCCACCACCCCAAAAAAAGCGCGCGTTTTTCTATTTGATTTTTACGCGTTTTTTTGAAAAAATATTGCAAAAACTATTTATTTTTGCTTAAAATTATGCTATAATAGTATTGCGGACGACAAGCGCCGCGGCGCTTTTGCAAATGAAAGTCCGCGAAAAAACCAAGAAAGGAATGCTCCCCCGGGGAGCGCGGTAAAGTGTATGAAAATATCCGTTTTTGGAAAGCAGATGTCGGTCAGGGAAAGCTTAGAGGTCCTTATCGAGAAAAAGCTTGGCAAGTTTGACAAATTCTTCGGCGAAGATACCGAAGCGTTCGTTACATGCAAGACGAGAAAGGGCGAGAAAATTATAGAGATCACCATAACGTACGGAGCAACCACGTTCCGTACCGAAGAGGAAGCAGACACCTTCATCACGGCACTTGACAGAGCAGTTGAGAGCCTTGAAAAGCAGATAAGAAAGAACAAAACGCATCTTGAAAAGAAGATGAAAAGCGGTGCCTTCATCATAGATGAAGACGACAACGATGAGTACGATGAGGAGGGCGAATTCAAGATCAGAACGAAGACCTTCCCCTTCAAGCCGATGACACCCGAGGAAGCGATCCTGCAGATGAATCTTCTCGGACACACGTTCTTCGCCTTCACCGACGCCGAGAGCTCGGAGGTATGCGTTGTTTATAAGCGCAAGGACGGAGATTACGGATTGCTGATGCAAAAATAAGTGAAACCCGGCTTCACAATGAAATGCCCGTTTCACGAGCTTAAAACGACCTCTTCGCATTTTGCCTTGATTTTGTTGAATTCTTAATGAGGCAGCCCCGAAACGTCGCTTCGGATTCGCGACGTATTGATCGCAATAAAACCAAACGGCTTGCTCGATCTCGGTCGGGCAAGCTTTTTGATTATTAAATTTTATTAAATATTCTTAATTTCCTTAAAAAATCCTTAAAATATATAAAATAACTATACAAAATTGTTGAATTGTTCATATTTTGGTGGTAAAATTATCGTGTAAAATCTTAGAAAACGGAGAAAAAGATGCTTAATTTAAAGGAGATCAAAAAGGACTATCAAACCGCGTCCGAAACGGTTCACGCCCTTAAGGGCGTTTCGATTGCGTTCCGCAAGAGCGAATTCGTTTCTATTCTCGGACCTTCGGGATGCGGAAAAACCACGCTTCTTAACATCATCGGCGGACTTGACAAGTACTCCGACGGTGACCTTATCATCAACGGCAGAAGCACAAAATCCTACGCAGACAGAGACTGGGACGTTTACCGTAACCACCGCATAGGATTCATATTCCAGAGCTACAACCTCATCCCCCACCAAACCGTGCTTATGAACGTTGAGCTCGCGCTCACTATCGCAGGCGTTTCCAAGGAGGAGCGCGTAGCACGTGCAAAGCAGGCTCTTGACAGAGTCGGACTCAAGGGACAGTATCACAAGCGTCCCAATCAGCTCTCGGGCGGTCAGTGCCAGAGAGTTGCCATAGCGAGAGCTCTCGTAAACAACCCCGAGATCCTTCTTGCAGACGAGCCCACCGGTGCGCTTGACACGGTCACCAGCGTTCAGATAATGGAGCTCATCAAGGAGATATCCAACGAACGCCTCGTAATCATGGTTACGCATAACCCCGAGCTCGCAGAGCAGTATTCCTCAAGAATAGTAAGGCTCATAGACGGTGAGATCACCGAGGACTCTAACCCCTTCTCCGATGAGGACGAAATAGCGGAATGCGCAGAAACCGAAAAGGAAGAAACCGAAGCATTCGAGGCTATACTTGCAAACATCAAGGACGAAAAGGAAAAAAAGAAGCTCAAGAGATCTCGCAAGGAAAAAGCAAAGATGTCTATTTTCACAGCATTTATGCTTTCCGCGAAAAACCTTCTCTCCAAAAAGGGCAGAACCGCAATGGTTGGCTTCGCAGGCTCGATCGGAATAATCGGTATCGCACTCGTTCTTGCCTTCTCCTCCGGAATAAAGGGCTACATTGCCTCAATGCAGGACGATATGCTTTCCGGAAACCCCATCACCATAGCTGAAACGGGCTACGATCTTGAAACACTTTCCGGAATAATGGACGTTGACGACAAAATAGAGATCATCAAGCAGCCCAACAGAGTTTACATTTCTTCCTTGATAGCTTATTTGGCAAAAATGGATAAGGCTATCAATACCATTATGGTGGAAAACGACCTTACCGAGGAATACGTTGATTTTGTTAAGGCTATGCCGAGCGAATACTACAACGCCTTGCTCTTAAAGTACGGTATTGAGCTCAGCAACAACGTTTATACAGAGTTCAAAACCTCCTCTGATGCCGAGCCTCAATCCTTATCGATCGCAGCACTCACGAGCCTTTACACCGAGATCTTAAAGCAGACCGAATTCAAGGACTATGCAAGCTACGTAACGGCTCTTGCTCCTTCGTTGGAGCAGATGCCCAACAACAAGGATTACATCCTTTCGCAATACGATCTTGTCGGTGGTGAAGGCAGCAGATTTGCCGAAGCCGCAAACGAGATAATGTTAGTTCTTGACTCCAACGACGAGCTCTCCGATCTTCTTCTTGCAAGATTCGGATACTATACTCAGGAGGAATTCCTCGAGATCATAGACAAGGAGACCGCATCCGATGACGGAACCGAAAACAAATTCAACCCCGAAAAATATCGCGATTCCTTCGCCTACGACGAGCTTATAGGCAAAACGATGTATTGGTATTCCAACGACACTGTTTTCACACAAACCGGCAACCCTATGCAGCCCTTCACCTACATTCCCAATTCAAGTAATTTTGAAGAAGAGGGAGTCGAGCTCAAGGTCGTTGGCATCCTCACCCCCAAGGACACCATCAGCTACGGCTGCATAAGCTCGGGAATCTATTACACGGAGGCTCTCACCGATCTTATCTTAGAGAAAAACGCAAACTCCGAAATATTCGAGTACATCAGAAATATCCCCGAGGAAGACACCTCGGCAACCGCAATGTATCAGTATTACATCGCGTATATGTTCAACTACGCTTACGACAGTGACGGAGACGGTGTCAACGAAAGCCTTACCGGCTACGGCTCTATCGGTCCCGCAATGACCGCCGCAGATATGATGGGAGCAATGTCCGGATCTCAAAGCTCCTCTACCGACCATCAGAAGATGAAGGACCGCCTCATCAGAACGCTCGGTGGAAACGACATAGCAAACGAGATCTTGATCTACCCCATTTCCTTTGACGAGAAAAATCTCGTAACAAGCTACCTCAACCAGTGGAATTCCGATGGACCTGTAACCTACGGTGACATAACCATCGAAAGAGCGAACAGAACCGACGTAACGTACACGGATACGCTTGAATTGATCATCAACCTTATTAACACGATGATAGACGTCGTTTCATACGCGCTTATAGCGTTTACCTCGATCTCTCTCGTCGTTTCCACGGTAATGATAGGTGTCATCACCTACGTATCGGTAGTTGAGAGAATTAAGGAAATCGGTGTTATCAGAGCGCTCGGAGGCAGAAAGAAGGACGTCAGCCACCTCTTCAACGCAGAAACCTTCATCATTGGTATGCTTGCAGGCTTGATTGGTATCTTAGTCACCTATTTCATTTCCTTCATCGTAAACCTCATCCTGAAGCCGCTGATAGGCTACGCATCGATTGCGGATCTGGCATTGAGCGATGCCTTCGTTCTCGTTATCGTCAGCACTCTTCTCACCCTCGTCTCCGGACTTATCCCCTCGAGAAGCGCCGCTAAGAAGGACCCCGTAGTAGCACTCAGAACCGAATAATTAAAAAATATTCAAAGGCTTTCAGCATAAGCTTTAACTCAGAAAAAAGCTTATAGCAACGCACGAAAGCAAAGCTTTAAAACCAAAACGCAAAACAAAGCTTTAAAAACATTTTAATAAAAAGCGCACCGTTATGCAAAGTTATCTTTACATAGCGGTGCTTTTTTACAATTCGAAGTCAATAATATAGACTCACTTACACAAAGAAATCTCCGCCATATATAGCGAGGGATCGTATGATAAAAACACTTGTATACGAGGTTTCCTGTGCAAAGCGGTCTTTTCCATACGTGGCGAGTTATCATATGATAGAAAGCGCTTATACGAAGGCTCTCTTGCACACAGGCGGCTCAGCCATAAATAGTTGGGGATCGTGTGACAAAAAACGCTTATATATGAAGGCTTGACGATCTGACGAGGCTCTGTTTTTTATTATAGGACCTTTTTAATTTCTTTATCCGATGGGGTAACGTTTTTCGCAAAGCTACAAAAAAATCCCGTTTCCTCGGCAGCTCACACGGAGCGCACGGCGGTACGGGATCTTTTATATTCCGCGTTATTTCTTAACACGGATACAAGGCATAGCTCAAGCTTGCCTCTCTAAAAGCTCGCTTTTGGAGGCATCAGCCGAAGCTTATTAAGCAATTTTAAAAATTATGCAAGGTTCTGAGTGCCGAGCATTTCAAGGAGAGCCTTAGCCTCTTCCTTAGAAATAGTGATGCCCTTGCCCATCTTCTCGTGATCGGGAGACCACGTACGGATATCGTATACGGGCTCTCTGTCGTTCCAGCTGATAAGGTTAAGCTCCTTGTTCCAGCCGTTGTTACCCTCGCTCACGATACCGATCTTTTCAACGATTTCATACTTAATTTCAGGCATTGTCTTTTCTCCTTAAAAGATTTAAAATAAAATCAATTATTATAAACATTTTAGCATATAAATATTTACTTGTCAAGAAAAATTTAAAAATATTTTAAAATTTCGTAAAAAGTTGTTAATTTTGAGTATTTTCGGGCGCGCGTGATGGTTTTCGCACACAATTTTAGTATATATTTTACAAAATCGGCAGTCTTTTTTCTTGCAAGTTTTACATTTTTTTAGCCTTTTATTATTGACTTTTTCTTATAAAAATGATATACTGTTTTTGGTATTTCGAAAAGACGTCCTGTCTTTTCACGACCGACCAATCGGTTAAGAAAAAAGTCAAGCTCGGCTTTTTGTTACCACACTCATTAAAACGCAGATCGGCAGCTTCCCTTCGGGATCTGTCGTTGAAATTATTTTTTCAACGTCCGATCAAGGTTTTAATATTATCCGGCTGAAATGCATAACGCGTTTAGCTTACCTAAAGGCGAAAAAAAGTGCTACAAACTCAATATTTCAGCCGACCGATGCGCGTTTTGTGCACAGTCGGTTTTTTGATTGTTAAAAAATAAACGATATATATCGCTCACACGAGCGGGCGGACATCATCCGTCTAAAAGGAGAAAAAATGAGAGAGGAATGGAAAGGCTTTAAAGAAGGCAGATGGGTAAATGAGATCAACGTAAGAAGCTTCATTCACAAGAACTACACGGCTTATTACGGAAACGAAAAGTTCCTTGAGGGACCCACCGAGGATACTACTGAGCTTTGGAACCAGGTAAGCGAGCTTATGAAGGCGGAAATTGCCGCAGGCGGAGCTCTCGATATGGATACGAGCGTTGTCTCTACTATTACCTCACATCCTGCAGCCTATATAAATAAGGAAAAGGAAAAAATAGTTGGTCTTCAGACCGACAAACCCTTGAAGCGTGCGCTTATGCCCGCAGGAGGAATTCGTATGGCGGTCAAGGCTTGCCGTGACAACGGATATGAGGTTGACCCCTCTATCGTAGAATTCTTCACCGAGCATAGAAAAACTCACAACGCAGGCGTATTTGACGCTTACACCCCCGAGATGAGAAAGTGCCGCTCTAACCACATCATCACAGGTCTTCCCGATGCTTACGGCAGAGGAACAATCATCGGTGACTACAGAAGAGTCGCTCTTTACGGTGTAGACCGTCTTATCGAAGATAAGCAGTTCCAGAAGGACACCACCGTATCCACGATGTCTCTTGAGGTAATGCGCGAGCGCGAGGAGCTCTCCGAGCAAATCAGAGCTCTTGAGATGCTCAAGAAGCTTGCCGAGATCTACGGCTGTGATATTTCGAAGCCTGCAAGAACCCTTAAGGAAGCAACTCAGGCACTCTATTTTGCATACCTTGCGGCAGTTAAGGAGCAGAACGGTGCGGCAATGAGCCTTGGAAGAACCTCCACCTTCCTTGACATCTATGCAGAGCGCGATCTTAAGGAGGGCACCATAACCGAGCGCGAGGTACAGGAGATAATCGACCAGTTCGTTATGAAGCTCCGTATGGTGAGATTCGCAAGAACCCCCGACTACAACCAGATATTTGCAGGAGATCCCACCTGGGTAACCGAATCCATCGGCGGTCTTGACACCGACGGTAAGCCCCTCGTTACCAAGATGTCATTCAGATATCTTAACACTCTTAACAACATCGGCGCCGCTCCCGAGCCCAACCTTACGGTTCTTTGGAGCGAGCACCTTCCCGAAAACTTCAAGAAGTTCTGCGCTAAGATCTCTATCGAGCATCACGCCGTTCAGTACGAGAACGACGACCTTATGCGTCCCGTTCACGGTGATGACTACGCTATCGCGTGCTGCGTATCCTCGATGAAGGTCGGTAAGGAGATGCAGTTCTTCGGTGCGAGAGCAAACCTCGCAAAATGTCTTCTTTACGCTATCAACGGCGGTGTTGACGAGATCTCCGGTCAGCAGGTAGGTCCCGAGTACCGCGCGGTTGAGGGTGACTACCTCGACTATGAGGACGTAATGAAGAAATACCGCGATATGATGAGATGGCTTGCCCGCGTTTACGTCAACGCTCTCAACATCATTCACTATATGCACGATAAGTATTCCTACGAGAGACTCCAGATGGCTCTTCACGACAGAGACGTTAAGCGTTGGTTCGCTACCGGTATTGCAGGTCTTTCCGTAGTTGCAGACTCTCTTTCCGCTATCAAGTACGCGAAGGTCCGCGTTACGAGAAACGAGGCGGGCATCGTGACCGACTACACCGTTGAGGGAGACTTCCCCAAGTTCGGTAACGACGATGACAGAGTTGACAATATCGCAAAAGAGGTCCTTCACTCCTTCATCAGCTACCTTCGTGAGAACGAGGCGTACAGAAACGGAGAGATCACTACCTCCATACTCACCATCACCTCTAACGTTACCTACGGTAAGAATACCGGCTCCACCCCCGACGGAAGAAAGGCAGGCGAGCCCTTCGCTCCCGGTGCTAACCCCATGCACGGCAGAGACGAGAACGGCGCGGTTGCTTCCTTGGCATCCGTATCCAAGCTTCCCTTCACCGATTCTCAGGACGGTATTTCCAACACCTTCACCATCGTTCCCGCGGCTCTCGGTAAGACCGATTTCGACAGAGAGAGCAACCTTGTTTCTCTTCTTGACGGTTACACCGCAAAGCGCGGCTTCCACTTAAACGTTAACGTATTCGACAAGGAGCTTCTTCTTGACGCGCAGAAGCATCCTGAGCTTTATCCTCAGCTTACGATCCGTGTTTCCGGCTATGCCGTAAACTTCATCAAGCTCACCAAGGCTCAGCAGGACGAGGTTATTTCGAGAACCTTCCACTCCGCGCTCTAAGATATGGCTACGGGTAGAATACACTCCTTTGAAAGCTTCGGCACGGTTGACGGCCCCGGCGTGCGCTTCGTCGTATTTCTCCAGGGCTGTCCCATGCGCTGTATTTATTGCCACAACCCCGATACCTGGGATCCCGCCGCGGCAAAATACGAAATGAGTGCTGAGGACGTGCTCCTGCGTATGACGAGAAATCTGCCCTTCTACAAAAGCGGAGGAATAACCGTCACGGGCGGTGAACCTCTTATGCAGATGGATTTCGTCACCGAGCTTTTCGCTCTCGCGAAGCGCGAGGGCATACACACCTGCCTTGACACCTCGGGCGTGTACTTTAACGGCACCCCCGAAGCGAAAGCCAAATTTGATGCGCTCCTCGGCGTTACCGACCTCGTTATGCTCGATATAAAGCATATCGACAGTGCATCGCACAGATCGATCACGGGCCACGGCAACGAGAACGTTCTCGGCTTTGCAAAATACCTTAACGAAAAGGGAAAGGCAATGCGCATCCGCTACGTTCTTTTACCCGGATATACCGACGGCGATCCTGCTCTTTCGGGCTTGGGAGAATTTTTGAAAACGCTCTCAAATATCGAAAGCGTTGAGGTCCTTCCCTACCACGAGCTCGGCAAAACGAAGTACGAGCGTCTCGGTATTCCCTATACGCTAAGCGGTGCAAAGGTACCAACCGCCGCCGACGTCGAGAACGCTTACAAAACCATAACCGAAAGTTTAAATATACGAAAATAAAACCAAACGCTTGCGGATAGCGTGATACTCTTAACGGAGTATCACGCAGTCAAATCCGTCTTCGACGGGTGAAATCCACTTGAAGTGGATGAAATCGCTATCGCGGTGAAATCCTGCTTCGCAGGGTTAAGCTCGACGGATTTGATTTCATCCAAGGCTTGACCTTGGATTTCATCTGAACTAAGTGAAGATTTCATCGTTGCTATGCAACGATTTCATTAAACCAACAAAAAGAGAGGACATTTCGGCTACTAACCGATTTTACAAAAATACAAAAAAAATATTGACATTTTCCCGTCTCTATGCTAAAATAATACCGTAAGATTTTTGGTATATACTTGCAATAAGGGCAAGCGTTTCTACAAACCGCCGCAAATGGTTGACTACCGGTACTTTTTCCGAGAGTCAGCTTTTTTTATTTTCAAGATAAAAACATTAATAACAAGTCTATTTTCCCGACTCTCGAACATAAAATTGACAGAATCGGAGGAGAATATAATGATTATAGCATGTCGAAAAGGCAACAAGCCTTTTCGCGGCTGTGAAAACAGCCGTACAAAAATCTTATCGAGATTTTTGTAGCTAAATCATTGCAACAGAAATCGGCAAATTTCTTATTGAAATTTGCTTGCAAATCTTTGATTTGCCGTCGAAATACTTTGGATTTCGACTTCCGATTGTCGTTATGAACCTGTACGTTGATTTCTTAGGATATATGGGAACGCTTTTGCTATTCGTTTCAATGACGATGAATTCCATGCAAAAGCTTCGTCTTTTGAATATATTGGGATCTGTTTTTACCATTGTATATTCGATCATAATATCAGCATTCCCGATAGTACTGCTAAATATCGGTCTGGCACTCTTGAACGCATATAAGCTTTTGACCGAGAAAAAGAAAGGAGAACAACAATGAAGCTTTATATAGACGGATACGAAGTCACCCCGAAGCCCGATCAGTCTCTGCTCGACATTGTCACAGAGCTCGGACTCGTAAAGGGAAGGCTCTCAAGCGACCCTATTGCCGCTAAGATAGCGGGCGACGTTTTCACCCTCAACTACGTACCCGTGCGTACTAAGGACGTGCACGCAGACAAGGAGACCGAGCGCGCGGCAATGACGGCATCGGGAGGAGTGGTAAAGCTTTTGAGATACGACGATCCGCGCGGAAGAGACGCCTACAGAAGAACGGCTCAGTTCGTTATCTTCCTCGCTATGAGAAGGCTTTACAGGGGTGCCGTGGCAAAAATGAACTGCACCGTGGGCTCAGGACTTTACGTTAAGGTCACGGGCGCGCCCGATTTCTCTGCGGAGGCTCTCAAAAAAGAGGTCGCGAGCATCGTCAGGGAGAATATCCCCCTCAAAAGAAGAAGGATCCCCACCGCTGAGGCTATCGCGTATTTCCGCGAGAACGGTGAGGAGGACAAGGCACGCCTTTTGGCATACCGCAACCTCGATACCTTGGACGTTTACGAGCATCTTGAATTCAGGGATTACTATTACGGTGAAATGGCACCCTCGACGAGCTTCTTAAGAACCTGGGATATCCTGCCCCAGCGCGACGGATTTATGTTCATTTTCCCCGACGTTAAGGACCCCGACCGTGTTGCGCCATACCGCGAAATGCCGGGATTTTTCCGAGTCTACACCGAGGGCAAAAAATGGGGCGAGCTTATGGAATGCGAAACGGTTGCAGACCTCAACGAGCTCGTTGACAGCGGTAATATCCGCACGCTGATAAGAGTTAACGAGGCACTCCACGAAAAGAGCTATTCGCAGATCGCGGATATGATCTGTGAAAGAGGTGCTAAGGCGGTAATGCTCGCGGGACCGAGCTCCTCGGGAAAGACCACCTCTGCCAACCGCCTCGCGACTCAGCTTCGCGTCCACGGAAAGCACCCGATACTTATGAGCCTTGACGATTATTATATCGACAGTGACAAGATCGCACCCGGCCCAGACGGAAAGCTTGACCTTGAGCATATAAACACGATAGACACCGAGCTTTTCAGGGAGCAGATTGCCGCTCTCGTTCGCGGCGAGGAGATCGAGATCCCCACCTTCAATTTCAAGCGCGGCAGACGGGAATGGTGCGGACACGTGATGAAGCTTTCACCCTCCTCGGTCATCATCGTTGAGGGACTCCACGCGATGAACCCCGTGCTCTTGCCGGAGGGTATCGATCCCACGCTCGTATTTAAAATGTACGTCTCTCCCCTGCTCCCCTTAAACCTCGACGATCACAACAGGATCCCCACGAGCTACTTAAGGCTCTTACGCAGGATAGTGCGCGACTTTGAGGGGCGCGGTGCATCGGTGCAAAGCACCATTGATATGTGGGACTCTGTAAGGCGCGGTGAGGAGAAATGGATATTCCCGTACCAAGAAAGAGCCGACGTTATCTTCAACAGCTCCACCCTCTACGAGCTCGCGATAATCAAGCGGCATATCTTCCCGCTCCTCGTTGCGATAGGTCCCGAGGACGATTGCTACGACGAGGTGCGCGCCCTCGTTAAGATACTCAATTTCATTCACGAGAGTGACGTTGACGACGAGATACCCCCGACGAGTCTCGTTCGCGAATTCATCGGAGGCAACACCTTCTATAAAAAATAACCAACCGTAAAAAGCAACCGCCGGTTGACAAATTGAAGGGTCACGGTTGGTTGACCGCAAAACACTTTTGTGTTATACTAAGCACACAAAAAGTAACTCAATATCAACAAAAATGCAAACCCTTGTTGACTTTTCAGCAAGGGTTTGTTAAAATATAAGTGTAAATTCAAAACGTGCGCGTTGTTTTTTTATCCAAGCTCCAAGCAAACAAACGCGATATGAAAACGAAAGAGGTCTAAAATGTTTATACTCAAAAAGCTTTGGTGCCGTGCGTTTCAGACGGCGTTCCGTATAGCGTTACCCATACTGCCGTACAGAGAGCCCGAGATCGTGCCGTGTGTAGAGAAGCTCGGTGATATATTAAAGCGCGAGAGGGCAGGCTCGGTGCTTATCGTTACCGATCCCGGCATAGTCAAGCTCGGCTTGTCAGAGAAGCTCGAGACTCTACTTAAGGACATAGGCTTAAGCTATGCCGTTTACGATAAAACCCAGCCAAACCCCACGACGGAAAACGTTGAGGAAGCGTTAAAACTTTACACGGGTAACGGTTGCGACACCCTTATAGTCATTGGCGGCGGCTCTGCTATGGACTGCGCGAAGGCACTCGGTGCCCGCGTTGCCTACCCAAAAAAGTCAGTCGGCAAAATGGGTGGCGTTATGAAGGTATTGAGAAGAATACCGACTCTTATCGCGATCCCTACCACCGCAGGCACGGGAAGTGAAACCACGCTTGCCGCGGTTATCACGGATAGCGAGGTGCACCGTAAATACGCTCTTATGAGCTTTACCCTTATACCGCGCTACGCGGTGCTTGACGCGTCGTTAACCTACACGCTCCCACCCCATCTCACCTCAACCACGGGTATGGACGCGCTCACTCACGCCGTCGAAGCGTATATCGGACGCTCCACGACCGGACAAACGAGAAGACTCGCCATTGAGGCAACGAAGCTCGTTTTTGATAATATCGTGACGGCTTATTCAAACGGCAACGACCACCCCGCGCGAGAGAATATGCTCCTTGCGGCATATAAGGCGGGCATAGCCTTCTCGAAATCCTACGTCGGCTACGTTCACGCTATCGCGCACTCGCTCGGCGGAAAATACGGCACGCCCCACGGACTCGCCAACGCGGTCATCCTTCCCTACGTTCTTCGCGAATACGGTAAGAGTGCCCACAAGAAGCTCCACCGCCTCGCTATCGCAATAGGCGTATCCGACACGCGCGACTCACACGAGCTCGGTGCAAGCAAATTTATTGAAGCGGTAGAACGCCTCAACGAAAAAATGAATATCCCGACCGCACTCACGGGCATCGATCCCGAGGACGTACCCGTCCTCGCCGCCCACGCCGAGCACGAAGCCAATCCCCTCTACCCCGTCCCGAAGCTGATGACAAAGCAAGACCTCGAAAAGATCTACCTCAAAATCATAGCTTGAGTTCTCACCGCTAACCGCCGACCGCTGCAAAACAGCTACTTCAAAAAGGATCCACTATGAACGATTACTTAATACGCATAAATTAGTATGTTCAACGCAAGAACCGACGCACTCGTTTTTGAGGGCAAGAGTCACCATTGCTTCACGAACGCCAACGGCCGTCCCATCGGTCTCGCCAAGCATTTTCCCACCTACGACGCGATCCTGAAAGCCCTGCCCACCGATCACTCCCCCCTCTTTCCTCTCCCCTATTCACTATTCACTATTCACTTTTAACTCTTCACTCTCCCCTCTTCACTATTCACTATTCATTATTCATTATTCACTATTCACTATAAAAATCCATCCCAAGCGCAACTAACTACGCCTGGGATGGATTTTTATCTTTCGCGCTTGGGATGGATTTTTATCTTTCGCGCCCGGGATGGATTTTTATTTTATCCGTTCTTCTTGAAGATCGCGATGAGCTCCGCCCACGTTTTCTTCTTTATTACGAACCAGAAGAGAGCAAAGCCGCCAATGCCGACTATTGCTACAGAGCCGATCACGATACCAACGATGGCACCTGCGCCGAGTCCACCCTCGTCATCGGAAGGAGGATCGTCTGTCGGGGGATTATTTCCGGGATTGTTGGGGTTATCAGGTTGGGTGGGAGTGTCGGGATCGTGTGCAGGCATATCGTAGCCGCAGGTATCGCACTTTCCGTCGCAGTTTTCGTCTATGTGAGGAACAAGCTCATCGTGCTCGTTGCAACCATCAACGGTGCACTTATGTGCATGACCGTCGGCAGAAACCGAAGTGTACTGCGTATCAAGCGAATGCTCTCCAAGCTTACCGTATTCGTGGTGACATATCTCGCATATTGCCTTATGTTGACAATCGGACGTGCCGCCGGTGTGATAGCTCCATTCGGAGAGGTGATCACAGCCCTCGGTTGCACAGTAAGATCCGCATTTCATATCGTCAATATAAACGTAATCTGGTACTGCAACGTCGTGCTCGCCGTAATACTCGTAACCGCAAACAGAGCATTTGCCCTTCGTTTGACAGGTTGCCTCACTGCCGTAGTGGAACATATATCCTTCCCACTCTTCATTAGGATCGGGACATCCGGGAACGATACAAGGATGCCAATGTCCATCTTCTTCATAATTCCAAACGGAGTCGGAATACTGATGGGTGTGGATAGCGGTTACATACATCATATATCCTGCCGCACCGTTGAGATCGGAGCTTGCGCAGATAACATTTTCGCCGTAGATATAAGCAATTGCGGCATCACCCTGAAGGTCTATTTTAAAACCGTCCTTGGGCTTAAACTGGATCATCAACAAGTATTCTTCGCCTTCAACGTAGGTGTCACCTCCTTGCATCGTGAAGCCCTTATAGTCCCAGAGTACATATACGAGTGTAACACCGTCTGCTGAAATTTCGGCAGAACCGCCGATCGTGTTATCTCCGTTCTTCGGGCGAGGCATGTTAACGTTAATTACTGTGATTACATTACTGATTACAAACTGCTCGCCAATGCCGCACTTTCCGTCAACGAGCGTTACGACACAGTTGATAAGGCTATTCTTATCGGTAGATTTTACGGTATAGGAAGCTTTGGTTTCGCCGTTTATCTTCTCGCCGTTCTTGTACCACTGATAAAAAACGGTCTGATAAGTGGGATTTGCGGTTTGAACTTCAACAGCATGCTTAAACGTGCCGCTTTCGTTGCACATCTTCTCTATGTCAACGGTAAGCGTTACGCCGATACCTATCTCGCCGTCTGCTGTGTAATATACGTCATATTCTGCTTCGGGAACGTCGAAATCGTAGTAGATTCGTAAAATTCCATCAACTTTATCCGGCATCAAATTGCCGTTTACGTGTACGTTTGCCCCGTATGCAACATCAACGTCGTTTTCAATGATCGTAGCAACAATACGGTAGCTTCTGCCGGGGATAAGCACAACCTTATCAAGAGTCTGTGCTTCGGTAACCGGATTGCCGTTCTTCATTTCAGTAATGAATACGTTTTCGGGATCAAGAGTTATGCCGGGTGTCGCCGAGGTAAGCTGAGGAGCTTTTCCACCGGGAATGATCTCGGTAGCATTGAAATAAAGCTGATACAGGTTTTCGCTACAGTTAACGATATAACCGTAATTCGTCTTGCCATCTGCAGTTACCGCTACGTAGAATCTGCCATCCACATCCTCAGCGGTAAGGTTATAAACCGACTCGGTTGCGCCGTCGATCGCCTCACCGTTCTTGTACCACTGATAAGTCACCTCGCCTGCATCAAGTGCCGACTTGAAGCTTGCGCTCTGCGACGACATCAGTGCAGTATCAAGGACTATCTTACCGCCGATACCGAGCTGTGAGCTGCCGTTATAATATACAACGCTAAAGCCGACCGAAGAAATGGCATCAAAGGTATAATTAAATATTACATATGCAGCCGTATTTGAGATAACATTTGCATCATTACCGTCTACCTTTGCTGTTAAAGGATCGGCAAATTTATTATCCTCGGGAGGATATACCAGCACGTCCGCACGATAGGTTTTTCCGGGCTTGAAAATGTCGTCCTCGTCCATCTTAAAGCCTTCCTCGTACCATTCAACTGTGCTAAGTATCACACCGTCATCCAAGGTAATCTCGGTGTCATATGCCTTTTGTCCGGGAATCATATCACCTACGCTGGCACTAACCGAGCTTACCGACTGCTTGCCGTAGCAAGCCGCCAGAGTGACGGGAGCGGCAGGCATTGTAAATGTGGTAGTAGCATTATAATGGCTTGCAAGATTCACTCCGCTTGTATCCCAGCGAACAAATTCCATTCCTGCCTCGGGAGTGTTTGCTACGATTGTAACGGTCTGTCCGTAGCCTGCTTCGGTAACGGGAGCTCCGTTTACCGTTGCGGTGCCGTTCATTACCTCTATGGGATATTTCTTTTCGTAAGAAATGACCTTTACGGTATTAACAAAGCTGTTGTTCTGAACGTTTTCAAGAGCGTTCTGATTATAGGAATACCAGAAATATTCCTTGTTCTGATTCTTTGCTTCGGTACTTGTGCCGACGAATATATCCTCGGTCATGACCTTACCGTTGATCGTAAGCTCGTGGGTAGCGGTAGAAAACGCACCGATCTGTGAGCTGTTGACCTGAATGCCCGACTTAAAGAAGGCGTTGTGAATAACAAGCTCTCCCGTGGACTCGGAATAGAGCACACCGTATCCGTCAACGTACTGTGTATTTGCGCTATCACCTACAACGGTGTGAATGTAGATATCTCCGTCAAGAGTAAGAGATGCCTGACGGTCAAGATAGATTGCAAATCCGTTCTGCACGGTGTACTCGCCGCCGTCAAGGGTGACCTTTGCCTCAGTCGTAGCCGAAACAATGTTACCGGCATACCAATTTCGCATATTTACGTGAGTTGCCACAAGCGTGGATGTGTCCTCTACGTGAACAACTCCTCTTGCCTTACGGTTGTTACCTGCATACCAGTTGTCAAATCCAAGGCTACCGTCCTTGATCTCAAGCTTTGAATTACCCGAGACGCTTATCATCGGGAATTTAGAGACGTAATACTCATTTATGTGGTTAATGACCTCGAGCGAATATCCGTTCAGGTCAAGCACGTACTCCTTGCCAGCGTCAAACACAAGTCGGTGCTTCGTGGGAAGCTCATCGTCGGGAACAATGTCCTTGATATTGGTTGTCAGCTTGATATATGTTTTATCGGAATTTACTGCGTTGAGCAACTCGCCAAAGGTGCTGACCTCGGTGATCTCAGGCTCGGTTGCAAATACCGTCAACGCGGAAAACGGTACGATTGCAAGAACCATAATGATTGCAAGCAGTATGCTTATAATTCGATTTTTTGTTTTCATATTGGTTTCTCCTTATTACTTTTTAAATATTGCAATAAGATCTGCAAAGCTCTTTTTCTTGATAACAAACCAGAAGAGAGCGAAGCCGCCAATACCGACTACTG
>JBGVKA010000098.1:0-8690 GCA_045129715.1 Eubacteriales bacterium
GACAAGCAAGCTTGTCGACTCGGCTTTGCTTGATTATCGTTAGAGACTTACACCCATCTCCCAGCTTCCGTCTGTCTCCTCGTAAGGAGGTGTTTCGGTACCTGGTGATGTAGTAAGAATATCGTTTATCTTAAGCTCTACAACCTCGATTTCGGGGTTCAAATATTTTTTCATTTATCCGTCCTCCTTAAGCCTCGGGATTCTTGGCGAGCCATTCGTCTCTGTAAGCCTTAGCACTTTCGGTGTACTTAACGAACGCCTTTGCAACCGCCTCGTGATCCTTGCCCTCGGCACCCTTGAGAAAGTCACTGATATGGTAGCTTCCGCCACCGGTGTAGGTTATGGTCTCACAAAGCGCGAATGCGTATACGTTAAGCTCAACGTAAGCACCGTTCTCATCGCTTCCCTTAACGACGCTGAGCTTTCTTTCACCAAGGAAGAATTCAACGCTCACGTCGGATACGTAGAAGCGGATAGTGGGCTCGGACGAAAGGTTAAGAGTTACCGCGCTTACGGGAGCTACGGTGTTAACGGTGCCAACCGATATGGGTTCACCGACGTAGTCACCGACGATGGACTTAACGAGCACACTTACTCTTTCGATCTCCTCAGGCGTGTTGAAATCTGCGAAGTACTCGTATGCCGCCTTAACGTAGAGAAGAACGTCCTTGGCAAGAGTCTTTTCGACCTCGCTTCCGCTTGCTATAAGCTTTGCCGCATACTTGGGAACGTTCATCGTGAAGCTACCGTCGATAGAGCCGTCAAGGAAGCTTACGCTTACAGTAAGAACGATATCTCTTGCAGCCTCTGCGGCAGGCAAGGAAACCGTCATATGATAGTAGCTCTTGCCGTCGTCGAGAGTCACGATATATTCTTTAAGATCCTCAAGATTTTCGTAAGATTTGCCGTCAAATGTAAACTTAAGTGTATTTTCTACGGGAACGTACACGTTCATCTTAAGATTAGAGTCAAGAGTCAAGCTTGCCTTAGGAGCGTAGACAAACTCCTCAAGAACGTAGGTCGTGAAGTCTCCGCTCGTGCCTTCCGCACTGAAGCTGAGGGGCGTTCCCTTCTCGTTCTTAAACGCAATGGCGGGCGCGTCATTCTTGGTAGGAGCCGTCAATACGGTGTACCTACCGTCAGCGTTCTTCACGAAGACTACGGTATCGTCATTGCCGTAATTTATAAGGGTGTAGTTAGCCGCAACGTCGGTCTTGATCTCACCGCCGATAAACTTAACGCTTGCGACGACGTTCTTCTGTGAGGACTTGAGGTGGAACATCGTCGTATCCTTAGCGGTAACGCCGAAGTCGAACGTGCATCCGTCGAAGACGAAGTTAAGATCCATACCCGTCTTTGCGGAGTGACCGAAGTCTCTGATAACCGCATAATTTACGGTCTTAAAGGTAACGTTCTCAAACGTGAAGCTGAGAGTCTTCTTCGCACCGCTTGAGGTTCCGCTATGTCCTATTCCTATAGAAGGAAGGGTTGAACGCTTGTTGAAGATAGCACCGTTTCTGACAACGAGGCGAGACTCGTAGCCAAGATAGGTAGCGGAGCTATTAGCGATAGAGATATCCACGAAATATCCGTCAACGGTGGTAACGGTGTATCCGCCGAGGTCTACTATTATAGTGCCGTAAGCCTTGTTGAAGTTAACCTTTTCGTCAACCGACTTATACACGTCGTAATCACGGCGAAGAACTATTTGAACAACGGAATCACCGCCTGCGGACTCACCGACGAGATCCATTGCAGACGATACCGCGCTGCTCCACTTGGTTGCCGCGCTGACGAAGCTTCCGTTCATAAATACGTAGAAGGGATAATCGACCGCAGAAAGATATTTTGCGGTGGTGGGAGCCGTACCGTAAGGTGTAACGAGGCTCGTAAGCTCGTATACGGAATTGATTCCGTCATCGGCTATCTCGACGAAGTATCCGTTACCGTCCGCCATAGGAAGTGCCTTATTGTAGTGAGAGGCATCCTTTGCGGTAGTGGTAGTGATAAGCTTGGTCGTTTCTCCGTTGTATTCACCGAATACCACGGTGTCGCCCTGAGAATCGCTGACAGAATTAAGGCTGTACAGCGTGAGCCCCGCAAGATCGTTGCATATTATCTGTCCACCGTTGATAACCATATTGATATCAACGATATTATTGCTCTTATCATCCTTGAATTTGAAGAGTGTGGGCGTTCCTTGAGGCTTATTCGTCTCAAAGTCAAACGTACAGTTATTAAACGTAACGTTCGTCTCAGCACCGTGAGTCGCATCAGTCGAGTTGGTATAAACGACCCACAGCATATTGTTGCTTGCTTCTGCACCCTCGGCGAATGCAAACTTAACGTCTTCTACCGTAATATTCCATACTTTTACTGTCTTATTCTTGTTATTGGTCTGGTTTGTGAAGATGGGGTTCTTAGCGGTAAGGAAGGTACCGTTTTTGATAACGATCTGCCCAACCTTTGCGGAGTTATCGTTATTAAAGGTAGCAAGGCTGAATATCGTTGCGCCTCTTGTAAACTCGAATCCGCCAAGATCAATAGTTATAGTTCCCTGAACCTTAGCGAATGCGCTGTCGTTCGATGCGGAGGACGCGTTGTTGTAGTCACGGCGAAGAAGAAGGGTTGCCGTAGTGTTTTTAGATCCCACATAATTAGGAATTCCTGCGGTTGCGTTCTTCCAGTTAGCAAAGGCCTCCTTGAACTCTCCGCCACTGAAGATAGCGAAGGGATAAGCCTCAGCATCGGCATAATCCGCAGGGATAGTACCGTAAGGAGTCTCAACACCGCCCTCGGTCATTACGTAAACGCCGTCAGCGTTCTTAGCGAAGCTTCTGTACTTTCCGTCGTCAAACACGAAGTTTGAAAGATCGGGAGCGGTATCACCCTCTACGAGCTTGATATACTCACCGTTCTCGTTTGCCTTAAGAGTAAGAGTATCGTATTTATCTGCCGATGCAAACTTTATATTAGTTGCATTACCTACAATTTTTCCGCCCTCGATAACAACGTTATACTCAGCCTCGTATGTGCCAAGAGCCATAAGAGTGGTTGAAGGAACGCTTTCGGGAGCGTTGGTCTTGAGGTCAAAGGTACAGTTACGGAACGTAATATTAGTTATCACCGTGCTCGCTTTGTTGGAGTTGAGCCAGGTGTTCCAGAGTGCGTTTTTAAGAGAGACTGCTTCCTTAGCGTAACCGATCGTTACGTTATCGAAGAGAACGTCGTATGTCTTTACAGCGTGCGTGGAGAAGAGGAAGTGAGTTACGAACATTACTCCGCTCGCGGTCTCTACGCGACCGTTCTTGAATACGAGAGTGGTCTTCTGTGCCATGGGAGTGTTGGAGTTAAGCTCAGGAGCCGCAAGAGCGTTTCCGCCTCTTGTAAGCGTGTATCCGCCAAGGTCGAAGAGGATAGTTCCCGCCGTAGTTCCGTAGGAGATAGCACCGCTGTTCGTTCCCTTGTGATCCGCTCTCATAAGTATCTCTACTCTGTCGGTATCGAGCGCACTCGTGCCGAGTGCCTCCTTCGCCGCAGTTGCTACGGAAGAAAGCGTGGTATGTGCGGAAACGAAGCTTCCGTCCTTAAAGAGAAGGAAGGGATACTTGGAGCCGTCGGTGTATTCGCCTGGGATAACGCCGTATACGGTTGCGTTTTCGCTGATCTCAAGAGAATAGGTAACGATATTGTTGCTCTCGCCCGATTTAGCAAAGCTTACGTAACCCTTATCGCTGAAGTACGATCCTACTACCTCGTAGGTATCGGACTCAGGAAGAAGAAGCTTGGTGTATTCGCCGTTTTCGTTTGCAACGAACTGAGCCGAGTTGGTGGTTTCAATAACGCTTATCCATCTGCGAGAGGTAAGAGCTATGCTGCCGCCCTTCAAGGTGTAGCTAAGATCAAGACCTGCAGCGGTGGGAGCTGCAAAGACAACTGCCGCGTCATACGCTCTCTTTGCATCGGGAAGATCAATTTTACAGTTATCGAGAGTGATATTAGACTCAAGCACTACGCCCGAGGTAAGCTCGGATGCGGAAATTATCTGCGTTGCAGCAGAAAGATCTGCAAGACCGATCGCAACACCGTCAAGATTAACGTTGACTATCTTGCCCGAGCCGTTCGAGGTTGAGGACTCGTAGGATACGATAGGAGTATCGGCAACGAGGATCGCACCGCCCGTAACGTTTACGGTGAGAGCGTTTTTGTTCGTAGCCTTTACCCAAATAAGCGAATTCTTGGTGTTATCGCAGGTCACGGTATACGCACCGAGATCAAGGTTTACGGTAGTGAAGCTGCCAAGCTTATCGCTAACGTCAGCATTGGTGAAGGTGTAATCGCACTGAAGCTTTATTGAGTAGCCCGACGTGTATGCATCGAGAACCGCACCCCAGGTGTCATACTCACCGATAAGAGTCGTGCCGTTGTAGATAGCAAAGGGGTGAGCGGATACTGCGGGAGCGTACGCACCGCCGTCGGTGATCTTTTCAGCTATAACTACGTTTGAAGCCTCAATTCCGGTAACGACCTCCGAAACCGTAAGATTCTTTATATAGAGAGGTGATGCAAGGTCTCCGTCGGGAGATGCAAATATCTGGAAATACTGTATAGCATTCTGAGCAACGAGACCGTAATCGGGCTCGTAAACTCTGTAGGTGAAGGTGTAGGTGGTCCACTCGTTTGCCACGGTGGTGTAGGTTCTGATAACGGCATCGTAGTCAATGGTCTCGTGAGTGCTACTGTCCGTCATGGTTTTGAGTCTTACCTGGAATGCTCTTTCGGTGGTGTCGTATACGTCAACGGAGAATGTGTAAAGTCTTCCCACGTCACTCTTGGTTATAGGCTCACCGCCGGTAACGTTAGCGTATTCAAGCACCTTGGTAACGTTGTTATAATACTTGGAATAGGTATAGTTATAAACCTTGCTGAGCTTAGCCTCAAGAGCTGTGGCACCGTCTGCCTCAGCACCGTAAACGAAGGTAACGTTCGTTTTATTGAGGGTAACGTCAGAGCTCATTTCACCCGAAAGCGCATCGTTCGTAACGGTTACGCTTCCTGCGGTCTTTTGCTCCTTGAGAACGAGATCTATCTCCTTGCCGGAGTTCTCGGCTACGTAATCGGTGATATCGATCTCGTAGCTACCGGCACCGCGAAGGTTAACGCTACCGAGAAGCTCGGTGCCGTTTGCATATACCTCAGCTACGTTTGCCGCATCGTTCTTAACGTTGAAGCGGAAGACGAAGCTATTACCCGTGGTAAATGCGGGCGCGGTAAAGGTGTAGGTATTTTCGGATACCGTGGTAGGCTTGGTATCCACGTCAAGCTCTGTGATAAAGGTAGTGGTATAAGCGGCTTCGGTTGCAGTTCCGTTAGTACCGGAGAAGCCTGCGGGAACGGTAACGGTGTATTCAGTGCCACCGGTAAGCGCATCGGGAGTGAAGGTCCAGACAACGCCGCCGAAGGAGCTTTCCCAAGTTCCCGATACAACGCCCGAAGAAGAGCTTACGGTTATCTTCTCCACCTCGGATACCTCTGCCTGACCGACGAATGCAACCGTTATCTTATCGGTAACACAAACGCCGCCTGCGTTGTTCATAGGAGATACGTAAGCTACGCTAACCGCTTCATTTTTCAAATAATAGTTTACAAATCTCTTGAATATGTCGTAAGAATCAACGTTGTAGTTAAGGTCCTGACCTATAGGAAGCATGTGCCCTACAGGAAGCTCAAGATGCAAAAGAGGAAGATCAAGCTCGCGACAAACGTTGTATATTTTAAGCGTTACACCGTAATGAGCGCTGAGATAGTCGGTAAGGTTGCTCGTAACGTATATAGGCATATGGCCTGCGGTAACGTCCTCCTCGGAGCCTCCGTTCTCGGGAATGGTTATCTGTGCGCCCGAGATTATTTCCTTACCGTCTTAGGTGAGCCAGGGCTGTTTAAAACCTGCGGAAAGAGTAATGCCATCACCGCTGACGGCTCCCTTGCCTGCACTGTAGCGAGTCTCACCGTGATGACCGTTATACATACGCTCGGAGGTGAAGGACTCAAGTGCCAAGGTGATAGCGTGCTCAAGCTCCTCTGTGGTTTCGTACTTGGTAGCATCAACGAGCTCGGACTGAACTACGGCTTCACCGAGGAAGTTGAACCAACCGCCCTTGGAGTTTCCGTATACACCGATCTTGTCAATGTCAAAGTTGAAGGTATCCCCGCCTGCTAAGGATGTGTAACGGATAAAGCGAAGAGCCGCGGTGTTAACGAGCTTGTCGTTATACATCATGAGCGAGTAATTCATGTGGTCCTTACTTACGCCCTCTGCTCCGTCATAGTATCCCCAAGAGGAGTTTCTTGCCATAGGCTCCCAAAGGTGATCGAATACCGCGTACGCATATCCATCGTAAAGGAAGTGCGCGGACTGAGGACGAAGGTTGGTTTCCTGAGTTACAGCGGACGTAGGATAGCCGGAGCTGTTTGAAAGAGCCATAACGGGAACCTCATTTTCGGGGCTCGTGGGATACACGAGGTGGAGATAGAGGTTCATATCAAGGAAGCTTCTGTCAGGATCAATGCAGTCGGTTATAACCTCAGCCTTGGTATACCTGATGTAAGTATAATTACCGTTTTCATCAGCCTTACCGTCTTCATCGTACCAAACGGGTGCGTTTCCGTCAAAGTCATTCTGAACTGCCTTTCTGGTTCCGTCAGTGTGCATCCAGAGAACAAGGTTATCGCCCTTAGTAGCGCGGAAATCTGAGTTCCAGTTCTCTACTATTTTGTCAAACGTTCCGTTTGCGGAATGCTTGTCTATTTCCCAAAATACCTGATTAACGAGAAGATTATATCCCGAGGGAACAAGGAAGTTCTCGCGGTAATTTCCTTTCGAGAAAACGTCTGTATTGGTAAACACCTTACCGTAGCCGTATACGAGATCAAGTCTGAACTGCTGAGCGGAATACTCAAGCGCAATTCCCTTTACATCGTAATTGTTAAGGTAATCGAGAACCACCACGACGTAGCCACGCTCAAGCATCGAGCTTATAATAGTCTCGTTCGAATCCGTTCCGATCCTCTCGATCGCAGGGTGGTTTACCGTATAAACTACGATGGGAGTTCCAAGATAGTTTGTAACGACCTCACCCTTGGAGGTGTCGTAATATATCGTGTACTGATAGTCTCCGACGTAGTCGTCCGAGGTCCTCACCGTATCCTGAACGCGATACGCGGAAAACTTCGCCTCGATATCCACCATTTCTCCAACGGTCTCAACGCTCTCTGAAGCAGAGATCGTGATGGCGAACGCCGCAACGATGAGAAGCAGTATCGACACTACGAGTAACGATATTCTTTTAATGCTTATCTTTTCGTTTTTCATGATTTTCTCCTTTTTGATTAATTTTTCTTACAAAAGCCGTTAATATTTTGGCGATATTTCAATATTAACTATCTTAATATTATCAAAGCAAATAATTAAAAAGCAAGTAAATTTCAATCAGATGTTGTATTTTTCGCTAAAGATATTGCTTTTTTCTCCATTATAATATATAATGGAATTAAGAGAAAAAGAGCCCCGAGGAAAACGCTTTAAGGAGAACGGTATGAAATATGAAATAAGAAAGAAAAAGCTATATTCTAAGTATAAGCACGTCAGCTGGGCGGGAGACGAGCCCTATTGGGTATCTAACGCCACCTACGCCGCCCCTGCAAATCCTATAGAATCACTCCACTACCACAATATGTATGAGATGGGCGTTTGTATGGAGGGGCACGGCGAGTATCAGATCAACGACCGCCTGTACCGATTCAAGGCAGGCGATATCGTTTTTATAAACCATTTCACTCCGCACAACTCCAATTCCGATCAGGGATATCCGGCGCGTTGGACGGTAGTTTTCTTTGATCCCGTAAAGCTTATGCAGTTCGCGGGAATGCTTGATCCCGACAAAGCACTCCGTGCCTCGAGCCTCGATATTTCATTCAGCGGAGTTTTCTCTCCCGACGAAAACCCCGGACTCACGAGCTTCGTTAAGAACATTATAAAGCAGACAAAAATACAGGACGAATACACGAATATATCCATTGCCTTTGCTATAGGCACGTTTATCATAGCGTGCACGAGATATATGCGCGAGCACCCTCAGGACTCCGAGCCAATGACGATGAGCAAGCACGCTTATCACAGGATCACCCCTGCGATAAATATGATCAATGCACATATGTCAAACGCGGCAATGATCAAGGAGACCGCCCTTGCGGAGCTTTGTAAAATGAGCGTCGCGAATTTCAGACGCCAGTTCAAGATACACACAGGTCTCTCGCCTAAAAGCTACATAAACAAAACGCGAATGGCATACGCGGAATACCTGATGCAAAACACCGATATGACCATAGCCAAGATAGCCTACGAGGTAGGATATAGCGAGATCTCAGGCTTCAACAGAATTTTCCGATCGATGTTTTCCGTCTCGCCAAGCGAATACAGAAAGCAAATAAAATAAAAAACTCATCGACTCTTTAAAAAAGCTTTTAGAAATATCAGCCATTTTCAGAGTCGATGTTATTTTTTACGTTAAATTCCTAAAAATATTATCAAAAGGTATTGACAAACACATTTTTTTGTGATACAATATAGTCCGTTCGATAAAAGAACAGAGTTTTAGCGGAATTGTGTAACGGTAGCACAGCAGACTCTG
>JBGVKA010000099.1:0-11287 GCA_045129715.1 Eubacteriales bacterium
AAATCGAGGTCGTAGAAGTTAACACCTCCGACGTACTTACTACCTCCCCTGGAACTGAGACTCCTTGGTACGAGGAGAATGACGGCTCTTGGGAGATCAGCGCAAAGGCGTAATTTTCAAGTTAAAAATTGAAAGTTAAAAGTGAAAAATGGCGTAGATCCATAGAACCCGCCATTAAATAAAAAGAAGCTTTTTTCCTAAAAAAAGCAACCATAATTATTCATTATTAACTCTTCATCATTCATTAAACAAAAAAGGGCTTAGCCGAGAAATCGGCTAAGCCCTTTTGCGTGTGTAAGAATGTATTGTCGTGATTTAATTAAATTTTTATCGGTCCCAAAACTCCGCTTGGGCGTATTGTCATAAAGCGCGAGAAATTGTCTCTTTGCTCAAAAACGCAGGTGTTAGTTACGGTTATTTCGATCTCGTTTTCACCGTTTTTCACCGCGTTTGAAATGTCAAAGCGGTAAGGCGCGAAAATTCTCGTGCCGACGTGAATACCGTTAACGCGAACCTCGGCGGTGGTTCCGACCTCTCCGAGATCGAGGATCTTATTTTTCTCCGAGTCGAGTGGAACTGTCGCAGTGTAACGAATATTACCCGTAAAGGTTGGCAACTCAGTAGGAGCGGTAATGCTGACAAGCGCACTCAAGGTCTTGTAGTGCTTATAATCGGGGAGCTCGGTTTCACGGCAGATATCAACGCTCCACTCGGTATCAAGGCTTTCGGTGGGGCAGGGAAGATTTGCGGTGAGCGTATCCTTCTTTTCGTTGGAGTCACCGAGTATGAGAATACAAAGGTTGTTCGGAATGAGAGTAAGCGGGATCCTTCCGTCTTCACTGTAGCTTGAGGTAGCCTTGTTTTCAAAGGGATCCCAAACGATATACGAGCCACCGTCAAACCCATGAAGAGTGAGTGTCACCTCTTCCGTGCTTCTGCCCTCGTTCGAAAGCAAATAGAGATCCTCGGTACCCTTTTGATAATGAGAGTAGCGGATAAATTTAGTGCTCGCCCCCGATACCGTAACGTCGCGGAAGCTCTCCATAAAATCAACGAGAGCACCGAGCGTGATAGACGAGAGATCCTCTACGCTCTCATCCCCAATACAAACGAGCTTGTTTTTAAGACGTCTTATTCTTTCAAGGTTCTTTTCGCTGTAATATTCGCTGTAAGGCAGGAGTATAACGTGATAGCTTTCTCCGTTCAGGCATCCGTTTTCATCGATCTCGTCAAGCTTATCGAAGGGGATCAGATCGTAATCAAGCTGAGCATCGTAAAGAGCCTTGCAGATATCTCTGTTATCGGTAAAACGTCCACCGCTCCAGCTTGCCTCGGCATCGTACACTACCGCCGCGGTCGGAATATGCGTTGCCCCATCGGTAATAGCGCAAGCTCTGTTGGTATAGCTCATCAGCATACCGAAATACTTGAACTGAGGATTCTTTCCCGTATTGAAGAAGTTGGGAGGGCAATCCGTGTCGTTCTTTTTCGGTGAAAAGGCGTGGGGCACGAAATAGTTTACACCTCTTACGATAAAGTGATCGAGCAGATATTTCATAAATTGAGTATCCTCGGCCCAGCCGAAAGCACCGAATATCTCGCACATAGCTCTGCCCTTTTTCTTAGGCTCGATATGAGCCGCAGAGGAAGCGAGCTTTGCGAGAATATAGTGGTAGAGCTTGTTGTCCATCTCCTTATATGAGGTGATTCCCACTGAGGAAACCTCGGTAAGTCCGGGCATTATCTGATGTAAAACCACGTCAACGCCCGACATATGCTGTCCCTCTAATGCGCGGAAAAAGTGACCTAAGCCGTATCCCGTGCTTCGATGCGCACCGTTATCCTCGATAACGTGACCGATATACATAACTCCGTGAGCTTCGCACCAGTCTCCGATGCGCTTGCCGAAGGCCTCGCCCGCCCTCTTTGAAATTATATCCATAAATTTCTCGCGGAAGGATAAATGCGAGCCGTCAAGGAAGCTATACCAGAGTCTTGAGAGCATTGCTTTTGCATCTTTTCCGTAGCATCTTTCAAGCTCAGGTAAGAGACTTTCGTGCCAGGGATATCCTGCAAAGGCATCACCCGTGTTAACTATTGCAATGGGCTTTTCGTTGTGATTATGGAATTGAGGCTCGTCAGAGAAGAAGCCGAGAAGCGTCTTTCCGAAATCGTCCTTGAAATGACGGTAATGAGCCTCGTAGACCTCCTCGATGTAAAGATCGGTAGCCTCCTCGGAGAGCTTGTTACCGTGACTGCGCCTCCTCGGAGGAATATCCGCGCGAGTCTTTATGAGTATGAGCGCGGACCATAAGCCGTCGGGAAGATCAAAGTAATATCTTCCGCCGAAGCACTTGTCCGAAATATCTATATAATCTTTCGAAAACAGACTCGTATTCTCGTCACGGCGGTAAAGAAAGGCACCTAAGATCTCGTCGTCGGGAAGCTCGCGCCACTCGTTTGCAAGTATACTGCACGCCTTTATCGGACCTGCCATATCCACGCGCCTTGCACGTATACACACCGCGCGAAGATGCTGATTTTCTTCCTTTTCATATATTCCGTTCGCATATCCCGAGGGAAAATGCTTGTCGTCAAGTATCCAGAGCTTCATTCCGAGCTCCTTGCAGGTGTCAAGGATCAAGCGAACGTCACTCCACCAATCCTCTCGGCAGAACTCCTCGTGAGTGCGCGATTCAATGCACACGGCACCGATACCGCAGCTCTTTATATGCTTAAGCTCGTTAACGATAAGCTCGTCGTCCTCGTTGTGGAGCCAAAGGAACGGAGCAACGAAGTTTCCGTGCTCGCCGTTCATAATTTTATCTAAGCCTTCCATTTTGCTTTACGTCCTTTCAAGCGTTCGGTGTTACATCTTTTCGTTTCTGTATTCGCTCGGCGTTTTGCCGACTATCTGCCGGAATGCACGCTGGAAGCTTCTTTCCGAGGAATATCCGCATTCTATCGCAATATCGATAATTCTGAGATCGGTTCTCTTCAGAAGCTTTTTGGCGTTTTCCGAGCGGAATGAGTTGAGGAGTCGGTAAAAGTTCAAGCCTTTGATATATCCAAAGCATTTTGACACGTATTTCGGACTGTAGCCGAGAGCCTTTCCTATCGTTTCAAGGCTTATGCTTTCGGAGGCGTGGTCGTGCATGTAGAGAAGAATTGCCGCAATAACGTGAATGTGCTTTCGCTCGCTCTCCGCCTCAACGCTCCGAAAATATTCCTCGAATACCGCGTGAAGAGTAGCCTTAAAGAAGCGAACCGTCTCCGTGTCAAGAGGTAAGGGCTTTCTCTTTCCGTCAACGAGCCTGCCCGTTATATACCTTCTGAGATCCTCGGAGGGCGTGAAGACGTGACGCTTTCCTCCTGCGTAAAGCTCCTTTTCGGAGATAAAGTCGGATATAAAATCGTTAGAGAAGGTGCACATCCAGTGCTCGTTATATTCCTTGGTAGAATAGCCGTGAACGGCAAGGGGCGGAACTATTATAATATCCCCCTCGTTTGCCGTTTCTGTCGCATCGTCAACGGTGACGTCGATTTCGCCCTTGAGAACGAAAACGAGCTCAGAAAAGAGGTGAATATGGGCTTGATGGTGATATTTTTCCCTATTAAAATTGGTAACTACCGTGGTTTTGCTATCAAAATTTTTAACTTGTATAAGCATAAGATCAACCTCAAAATCCATCGTAGGTGGATTATTGTCAGTAATTATATCATAACTGTCGCATCGTGTCAAGATAAAATGGTATAATTGATACAGAGAAAGAGGAGCGTAAGGATGCACGTTGCTTTGCTAAAGCTCTGCGAGCTTACGCTTTTTTCCATAAAAACACGGCTGAAAAATATTCACCAAAGGAGCTTAAAATGAAAGAAAGAAAGACAAACGCGTTAGGAAGAATTTTAGTGTTCGCGCTCTCGCTCGTTATGATATTCGGAGCGGTAGGTGCCGTCTTCGGAATATCCGCGGCTGCGGCGTCCGATCCGATATCAACCTTTGACGACGGATACGAGCTTCACGCTAATTGGATATGGGCAGATGCGCCCGTATATTCTGAGCAGTGGGTAAGCATGCGTAAAACGTTTACGCTTGACGAGGTTCCCGAGGAGGCCTTTGCAAGAATATCCGCAGACACGAAATATTGGCTCTGGATAAACGGTGAGATGGCGGTCTTCGAGGGACAGCTTAAGCTCGGAGAAACGAGATACGATTGGTACTACGATAAAGAGGATATATCCGATTATCTCGTAGAGGGCGAAAACACTATTGCCGCCTTGGTGTACTATGCAGGAAAGGTGAGTGCGACCACGGTAAACAGCGGTGTTCCCGCATTCCTCTTCGAAGCCGAAATAGGTGATACTCTCGTAACGAGTGACACCACATGGCGTGCCGTTATCGATCCTGCGTACGAGGATGCAGGCTTTGAGGAGCACGGTAGCCTTGGTGAGTCGAGCACGAGATACAACGCTACTCTTGAGATGACCGATCCTTCGGGCAACAGATGGGTAGATAAGGATTACGACGATTCCTCTTGGGCATACGCGGTAAATCAGGATGATAAGATAAGAACCAACCGTATGAAGAACAACGAGGGCGGTAACAACAAGATATATTACCAGAACAGTGATCCGAGAAGACAGCTCGTTCTTCGCTCGATCCCCCGGTGGAGCTTCTACGATCTTAAGACCTATACCGAGGACGGAAGAGACGGCACGGGACAATATACCTATGAGAAGACCGATTTCGCACCTCTCTCATTGCCTAAAGAGTACGTCTTAGAGGCAGAGGTCTCCGTAGGAGAGAGCACCGCCGCGGCGATAGGACTTTGCGTTTGCTTCAACGATAGCAGTAATTTCTATATGATGCAGATAGGACTTAAGAGAAGCGGCTCAAGTGCCTACGACGGTCTTATCTTCAAGCCCCATACGATGTCGGGCGGTTCCTGGAAGAGCTCGACCACGGACCTCAGGGATACCGAGGTTGGCAAAACCGTATACGATCCCGAAAGCTCTGTAGATAACAGATTCAACACGAAGCACACCGTAAGAGTAGAGGTAAGCGAGAGTGCTATCAAAACCTATTTGAACGGTTATCTTCTCGGAACGTTTACCGATACCAAGCTTGCGAGAGAGGGAAGCACCGTCGGCTTCAGACAGGACGTTGACGAGATACTTAAGGTTTACTCCTATAAGGTTACGGATATGTCGGGAAATGAGATATATAATGCCGATATCGACGAGCGTGCCGAAGGCAGTGCGGTTCCCGAATTTTCTAACGTACATATAGAAAACGGTAAAAACGAGGGCACTCTTGCCAAGGTAGCCTCGAACGCGGTTTCTAAGGATGCTAACGGTGATAGCTACGTGACGGTGAGAAACTGCCGTGTGGGTGTCAGCAACGGAAACGCGACCGTAACCTACAAATTCACCAACGAGACCAATCAGCAGGGAACTCCTTATCTTAAGGTAAGAAGCAAGAACGGCGGTGAGCTTATAAGCATCGTCAGTGACTCCTGGAAGGAGACCTCGATAAGACATCAGTACGTAACCAAGGCAGGCGAGCAGGTCTACGAGGCGTTCGGATGGATGAACGGCTACGTATTTACCTTCACGATCCCCGAAAGCGTTGAGGTCATCGAGCTTGGCTTCCGTCCCTCAGGCTATAAAACCGTGGCAACCGGTATGGTTACCACCGACAACGACGTTCTCAATAAGATATATCAGGAGGCATACGACACTCTTTATATCTGTATGAGAGATACCTATATGGATTGCCCCGACAGAGAACGCTCTCAGTGGTGGGGTGATACCGTATCAAATATGCAGCAGGCGGCTTACGCTATGGACGAAAACGCCGCGCTTCTTTACACGAAGACCTTAAAGCAGGTCATCGGCTTCGTAAAGCAGGACGGAGCTCTTCCGAGTAAGGTTGCAAACGGAAAGGACGATCTTGAGCTTCCTATGCAGTCTCTTGCGGGGGTTCACTCCTTCTGGCAGTATTATCTTTATACCGGCAACTCCGAGCTTCTTATAGAGGCTTATCCCTATCTTCTCGACTATCTTGATATGTGGAGCGTCTCTGTCAACGGAGTTACGAGCCACAGAGCAGGAAACTGGGATTGGTTCGACTGGGGCGATAATCCCGATATGGCGATAATCGAAAACTGCTGGTATTACCTTGCTCTCGATTGCGTGCTTAAGATAGCAGATCTCGATAATTCCGGTGCTACCGCCGAGGATATAGAGTTCCTCACCTCAAGAATGGAGCGTATGGAAAAGAATTTCGACGCAATGTATTGGGACGAGGGCAAAAACGCTTATTACAACGAAACCGCCAACGGAAAGGCTGACGACAGAGCAAACGCTCTCGCGGTCTATTCCGGACTTGCGGATAAAACTCGTTACGAGGGAATGCTTTCCGTCTTAACGGGCACCTACAACGCATCTCCTTATATGGAAAAATACGTTCTTGAGTCGATGTATCTTATGGATGCGACGGACGAGGCACTTGCGCGTACGCTTGAGCGTTACACCCCTCTTGCCGAGGACGGCTATCCCACTCTCACTGAGTATTGGGTAATGCGTGCAGGAGGTACCAATAACCACGCTTGGACGGGCGGTCCCCTCTCCATGCTTTATATGTATAACGCGGGAATCACTCCCTTGACTCCGAATTTCGAGACATTTAAGGTAAGACCTCAGCTCGGATCACTCACGAGCGTTAATGCGTATACCGTGCAGGGATGCGGTACGATCGAGGTCGTTGCGACGAGATCGGCTACCGAATTCGTTCTTCAGGTAATAGTACCGGAGGGTGCCAAGAGTGCGATCATCTCCGTTCCGAGAATCGAAGACGTTGACACTATGGTAACGCTTGGCGGAGCCGTTTTGTATTCAGACGGAAGGGCGAGCGCGACTCTTCCTCAGGGTGTGAGCTACGCAGGTGAGGACGTCTCTTACGTTAGCTTTGAGGTTACCCCCGGCACCTACACCTTCACCGCAAGCGAAAACGTCTCCGAGACGGCTGATAGCTATAGCCTCGTTATAGGTGAGGCTGAAAACGCAACCGTAACGGTCAACGGAGCTAAGGTCACCTCCTTCCCTTATACCTATACCGCAAAGTCGGGAAGTGACGTAACCGTAGTAGTAACCCCCGATAATAACTACAGAATAGTAGCATTTACCGGAAGCGAGCCCGAAACGGTTATAAGCAGGAATGCATTAACGAGATCTTACACGCTTTCCCGTAATATGACGGTGAATGCCGTCACCGAGGAGGCTGAGCCCGAGGCAAAGAAGGTCTCAATATCCGTATCCGATAAGGAAATGGCACTTTACGCGATCACCGCATACGTTGACGGAAACGTAGTTTCGCTCCCCTATAAGTCCGTATATCCCGAAGGAACGAAGGTAAATCTTACGATCGTATCGGCAAGCGAGGATAACTACACCGTAACAGTCAACGGCAAGGAAACAACGACTATCGATTTCATCACCGATGACGACGTAAATATATCGGTTGGACTTGAAGAAAAGTCGACCGTGACCGAGCATAAGGTAAATAGCGTTACCGTCAGCAAAAAGAGCTCGAACGACACCTCGTGGGACGAGATCAATCTTTATGACGGAATAAGAATTTCCTCGGGTGATTCCTTGGGATATTCGACAGGCTTCGGCACAAGCACCACCTCTGTCAGCATCACCTACGACCTCGGAAGCGTGCAGTGCGTTAACCAGATAGCACTCTTCCCGCGTACCGATGCAACAGCTGAGGACTTTACCTTAAGCTGTAACTTCCCCGTAGATTTCACCGTTTCTGTAAGTGAGGACGGAAGCGCGTATACGACCGCTCTCGTCGTTACAGATAACCCCAATCCAAAGTTCAAGCAACAGAGCTTCGATCTTGGAAAGGTCTATAACGCAAGATACGTAAGGCTCACTGTCACCAAGGTTGGACTTTCCATTTCCGGACAGACGTCCAGCTATATTCAGATAGCAGAGTTCGACGTTTACTACAACTCGCTTCTTTCCGAATCCGATGATAATACGTCCTCCTCGTACGGTCCCATCCCCGAAAAGTATGCGGATGCCGTCAAGTATCCCTTCGCTCTCTTCGGGGACGGTGCGTTCGTCGGAGCGTATACCCACTGGGCGAATACCGACGATAAAGATACCGATAACGGCGGAACGGCTGATAACAACGACGTTATTCAGTATGCAAAGAACCTCGTTTCAGGTGCAGGCGGTGCAGGTAAGGTTGCATATATCCTTCTCAGGAGTGATTACGCTCTCGATTCAAGCGAGTATTCCGTAAAGGACGGAGTGAAGGTGAACGAGTTCTTCGGAAACTTCAGCCAGATAGGCGGAACTATCGTAGTCGACCTCGGAGGCAATTCTCTCACGCTCGGAGCAGAGGTGTTCCTCAACGCAGAGGCAAAGCTCACGAGCGGCGTTGCGCACGATACCGCTATGAAGTTTATGAACGGAACCGTAGAGCTTAACCCTCAGCCACTCATAAATTACAGAAGCAACAGTAAGCTTACAACTACCAAGAGCTTCGATTTCGCATTTGAAAACGTAACCTTCGTCTTGAATGAAAACACTAAGGGAGCATCCCTCGTATCGCAGGGCTCGTTCTCGGGAAGTGCAAACGTGAGCGCGAAGATAGACTTTATCGATTGTACCTTCGATTACAGTAAGGTAAGCTCGGCAAACGCCGCATTCACTCTCTTCGATCTGAACGATGCTGAGCTTGAAGCAACCGTAACCGTAAAGGGCGGAAGGATAATAGCAAACGAGAATTCCTTCGCGGCTATAACCGTTGCCACCCTCGGAAAGAACGGAAAGGTTAATTTCGCAACAGGCAAAAACGGAAGCTACGCAGAGCTTTATATGCCCGAGGGCGAGAGTGTAGCCGATAAGGCTATCCCCACCGACCTTGGCGATAAGTATTTCATTCGTACGGGTAAAACCGAGATTGAGAGCGAAGCGTACGCAGTATATTCTCTCATAGATAAAGCCTTTACAGAATACGCTCCGAAGATGAGCATTACTCTTCACACTCAGCTGACGTTGAACGTATATATTCCTGCAGAATGCACAGAAAAGTTTACGTTTAACGGTGTAAAATACGAAAACCTCAAGGAGCTTTCGGATAAGACCGTAACGCTTTCCGACGGAAAGAGCTACTATCTCGTATCCGTTTCTCTCGCTTCTGCGGAGGCGGCGTCCGAGATAAAGCTTACCGCATCGGTCAAGATCGACGGCAAGTCGGCAACCGCAAATTATACCTTCTCGGTACCTAAATATTCCGCAAAGCTTATAGCAAACGGCAACGACACCGAAAAGGCTCTCGGCAGTGACGTTCTCGCTTATATCAAGGCGGCGTATGAGTATTTCGATACCTTCAATACCACGGAAGAAATAGAAAGAGTTACCGCCCTCGTTGACTCCATTATCGGAGATTACAGTGCGGTACCCGAAACGAGCGGTGTAACCAATACCGCCGCTCCCGTCACTAAGGTAACTCTCGTTCTTGACGAGAAGCCCACCATACGCTTCTACGTGACCGACACGAACGTTTCCTTCTATCTTGACGGCAAGAAGCTTAACACGGTATCGGGCGTTGACGAAAAATACGGAGCATACGTAGAGCTTGACGTATACGCATACGCGCTTGCAGAAACGATCACTTACGGCAACGGCGGAAGCTATCATATCTCCGACTTTGTGAATGGTGCTAAAGGTACCGACTGCGAGAATCTTGTAAATGCGTTCGTTAAGTACGTAGAGTCTGCGGCAAATTACAGAAATTCTGTAGTAAACAAGTAATAAAGGAGGTAAAGACAATGAAAAAGTATATGAACCCCGAAATCGAGGTCGTAGAAGTTAACACCTCCGACGTACTTACTACCTCCCCTGGAACTGAGACTCCTTGGTACGAGGAGAACGACGGAAGCTGGGAGATCAGCGCAAAGGCGTAATTTTCCAGTTAAAAATTGAAGGATGAAAGTGAAAAAGCGAAATAATGGACTAGAACCATAAAAACTACTTTTAAATAAAAAAGAAGCTTTTTTCCTAAAAAAAGCAACCATAATTATTCATTATTACTCCGATGCTCGCCAAAAACAAAGGTTTTTGGGTGCTTCGCACCTATGCAAATCCGAGATTTGCGCGAGCGGAGCAATCTTCGCCGCCTCGCTTGAATGCAAGCATTCAGACTCGGCTTTGCTTGATTATCATCATTCATTAAACAAAAAAGGGCTTAGCCGAGAAATCGGCTAAGCCCTTTATATTATAGGATCAAAGCGGTTTTTTGGATATCTGCGCGAAGGGGCGTGGGTAAGCTGTGGGAGTCTTGCTCTTCTTATCAAGAATAATGAGAGGGTGAATGATTTCCTCGTCATCGTCAGCGAGGCGCACCATATGGGTGGCGTTTATCTTTGCTCCGAGAAGCGAGATCGCCTTCTTGGATTCCGAAAGCTCGAATTCCGCGTTCTTGCCCTTCATAGCGATCATCTGACCGCCAACCTTAACGAGCGGTAACGAAAGCTCACACAAGATGCGCATAGCCGCAACGGCTCTTGCGGTAACTATATCGAAGCTCTCGCGAAGCTCGGATTTTCCGACGTCCTCAGCTCTTGCTGCAATGGCGGTAACGTTCGTGAGCCCAAGCTTGTCCTTGACCATATTAACGTAATTTATGCGCTTTGCCGTGGAATCTATTCCGAGTATCGTAAGATCGGGTCGAAGAATTGCAACGGGAAGAGTAGGGAAGCCCGCACCGCAACCAACGTCGGCAATTTTTGCTACCTTAGGGAGCACTGCGGCAAGAGCCGCACAGTCGGCGTAATGGTTTAAAATTATCTTGTTTGGCTCCTTGATAGCCGTTAAATTGTATTTTTCATTTTCCTCGAGCATTATCTCGGTAAGCTCGGCAAATTTCTCAACGCGCTCCATATTGAGCATCGAAGAGAAACCGTTTTTATCAAAAACCTTGGTAAGTCGTGATTTGAATTGCTTTTCATCAAAAAGCATAAGTGCCTCCACA
Organism: Eubacteriales bacterium; assembly: GCA_045129715.1. Classification (GTDB taxonomy): domain Bacteria; phylum Bacillota; class Clostridia; order Oscillospirales; family CAG-272; genus UBA1740. The sequence goes on from JBGVKA010000099.1 coordinate 11,054, forward strand.
GAAGAATATTACGCTAATAATTGTATCACGCAGGCTTGCCCTTGTCAAGTGAATGAAGGAAGAAATAAGCGTTCCCGACGTCAGTGACTTTAGCCTTTGTTTAATTTGCATAATGCCGCGGTTTTGAATATATTATTTTTCAACAAATAAAAGATGTGATTTTTTTAACAATATCCCTTGACTTAATTATATTAATGTGGTAATATAAATACGTATGAAATAATAAATAATAAA
>JBGVKA010000100.1:0-13656 GCA_045129715.1 Eubacteriales bacterium
GCGCGCCTCATCCGTTCCTCAAGCAAAAGCTCCTTGAAGCCCTTGCCGAAAACGTCGTTTATAAGCTTTGAGAGGTAGGGCGCGGTGAGGAAGGTCCTCTCGGCAAGCTCGGTTAGGCTTGCGGTCTTGTAATTGCTTTGAATATAGCTTAGTATCTCGCGACGGCGCATTCCCTTCTTGTCGGGGGTGTGCGAGGCTATCTTCAAAAGTTTTTTGCTCTTTCTTGAAAGATAATCGAAAAGAAGTGCCGTCGTGTATCTCAGTATCTTATCGTCTGCGGAGTATTCGGTGAGCTCAAAGAGAAGGTTCTCGATAATATTCTCTATCTGCGTGTTTCCCTCCGCGCCGAAGCAGAGATATACTCCCGAGCCGCCGAGCTTTGAATTGTGGAGAACGAGCTCGGAAAAGACGGTATCCGCAAGGTCCTCCGAAAGAGACTCGGCAAAGCTATCCGATATTATTATATTAACGCCGATATCCGTGGCACCTGCGCGCTTTATCGAGTGGGCAACGTGCTTGTTGAGAACGAGGATATCTCCCTTCTCAAGAGTAACGCTCTCGCCTGCGATAACGTGAGTGATGCTTCCCGAGAGCACTATCATCATTTCAAGATAATTATGCTTATGAGTCGGAAAATCGGTGAAGCGCGTGTGGGTGCGCACCGCAATGCTTCGCCCGCCCCGAAGGAGCTTATCCGCGTTGATAACGAAATCGGGAGCACCCGTATAAATACTGCGGTCTATGTTGAGACCGGAGAGGATAGCGTTTTCCTCGTCGGTTACGGTGCCTATCTTTTCTAAAAGAAATTTTTCCATTTTTAAAGCCTCAAAAACGTGAATTTTTTATTGACGGTCAAAAGCCGAGAGCCTTGCTTTGGCGGAGTGCGATATCGGAAAGGGGGCTCAAAGGAATTTTTCGAGCCTTGCCGAGCGAGTAAATACCGCTTGTGCCGTTTTGGGTATATCCTTCGGCAGCGAAGATGGGACTCCCCCGTATACAGCGCGAGCGTTATAATGCACTCATTATACTGCGGGCATCACAAAGTGACTACATTTTAACACAACGTTACGCCAAAATCAAGCAAAAAATTAAAAAAAGACAGTTTTCACCGCAATTTATAACCTTGTATGAAACGAAAATTTATGTTACAATAAATCAAACTAATAAATTCGGAGGAATAATATGAAATATTATCTTGCGATAGACATAGGAGCGTCGAGCGGAAGACACATCGTCGGCTACGAGGAAAACGGAGAGATAAAGACCGACGAGGTATACCGTTTCCCGAACGGTATGGACAACACACTCGGCAGTCTTACCTGGAACGTTGAAAGACTCTTTTCCGAGGTCGTATCCGGAATAGGCGCGGCGTTCAAGAAATATCCCGAAATAGAGAGTCTCTCTATAGACACCTGGGGCGTTGACTACGTTCTTATGAACGATGACGAGGAGATATACCCCGTATACGCATACCGCGACTCGAGAACCGATGCGGTCATTGACGAGGTGCACTCGCTCATCCCCTTCAAGACTCTTTACGAGCACACGGGCATTCAGTTCAACAAATTCAATACCATCTACCAGCTTTACGCAGATAAGCTTGAGGGCAGACTTGACGAGGCGACCGATTTCCTTATGATGCCCGAGTATCTTATGTATAAGCTCACGGGAAATAAGGTGAAGGAATTCACCAACGGCACCACCACGGGAATGGTAAACGCGAACACCCTTCGCTATGACAGAAAGATCTGGTCGAGCATCGGTCTTCCGATAAACCTCGTCAGCGAGCTTCAGGCTCCCGGCACTCTCGTCGGCACGCTTAAGCCCGAGATCGCAAAGGCGGTCGGCGGTGAAACGAAGGTCGTTCTCTGTGCGACTCACGATACCGCGTCAGCCGTTGAGGCAATAGATATGAAGGAAAACGCGCCCTATATCTCGTCGGGCACCTGGTCGCTCCTCGGAGTTAAGACCACAACCGCGATAACCGATGACAAAAGTCTTGAATCGGGCTACTCCAACGAGGGCGGCGTTGGCTACAACAGATATCAGAAGAACATTGCGGGTATGTGGATAGTACAGAATCTGCGCGCGGAGATGTGCCCCGATACCGATTACGGTGAGATAGTGGCACTTGCCGAGAGGAGCGGATACTTTGAGCTCTTCGACGTAAACGACGAGTCCTTCAACGCTCCCGAAAGCATGAAGGGTGCGATCGACGCTTATATGAAGGCGAACGGTCAGCCTCTTCCGAAATCCCCCTCTGATTACTTCAAGTCCGCGTATCTCAGCATCGGTCACTGCTACGGCGTGTCTCTTGCGGATATGGAATACAACGTCGGCAAGATATACGATTCGATCTACATCGTCGGCGGCGGCGCGAAGAACGATTATCTCAATAAAATAACCGAAAAATATACCGGCAAGCAGGTTATCGCGCTTCCCATCGAGGCTACCGCGATAGGAAACCTCAGAATTCAGATGAAAAGAAAGTAAGGAGAGAAAAGATGAACGCATACGAAATTGCAAAACAGAAATATCTTGAGCTCGGCATCGACGTTGAGTCGGCTATGGAGAAGCTCAAGAGCGTGCCCGTGGCTATCCACTGCTGGCAGGGTGACGACGTCGGAGGCTTCGATTCCAAGGAGACTCTTTCGGGCGGTATTCAGGCGACGGGTAACTATCCCGGAAAGGCAACCACTCCCGACGAGCTTATGGCGGATATGGACACGGCGTTTGCCCTCATTCCCGGAAAGAAGAAGCTCAACCTTCACGCCTGCTACGCTATCTTTGAGAACGGCGAGTACGCAGACAGAAACGAGCTTTTGCCCCGTCACTTTGAAAAGTGGGTAAGATTCGCTAAGGAAAGAGGAATGGGCATCGATTTCAACCCCACCTTCTTCGCTCACAAGAACGTAAAGGACAATCTCACACTCTCTTCTCCCAACGAGGCGACTCGCAAGTTCTGGGTAGAGCACGGTAAGGCTTGCCTCAAGATAGCCGAGTATTTCGCTAACGAGACGGGCGAGTGCTGTGTTATGAACATCTGGATCCCCGACGGATACAAGGAGATCCCTCAGGACAGACTTGGCCCCAGAGCAAGATTCAAGAAATCTCTTGACGAGATCCTCGCTACCCCCTACGATAAGTCCAAGGTATACGTTACCCTTGAGTCGAAGGTGTTCGGTATCGGTCTTGAGTCCTACACCGTAGGCTCTGCAGAGTTCTGCCTCTCCTATTCGACCAAGGCAGGCATCACGCCCCTTATGGATAACGGTCACTATCATCCCACCGAGGTGGTTTCGGATAAGATATCCTCGCTCCTTCTCTTCAACGAGAAGATCGCGCTCCACGTAACGAGATGCGTTCGTTGGGACTCCGACCACGTCGTTATCTTTGACGACGAGACCAAGGAGATCGCAAAGGAGATAGTAAGAAACGATGCTCTTGACAGAGTGTTCATTGCTCTTGACTACTTCGATGCATCCGTAAACAGAATTGCCGCTTGGACTGTCGGCGCGAGAAATATGCAGAAGGCACTCCTTAACGCCCTTCTTCAGCCCTCCGAGGTGCTCGCTAAGTATCAGGATGAGGCTAACTACACCAAGATGCTCGCAGTCTCCGAGGAGATGAAGACCATGCCCTTCGGTGACGTCTTTGACGAGTATTGCAGAAGAGTCGGTGCTCCCGTTGGTATGGAGTGGATCGACGTCGTAGATAAGTACGAGCGCGAGGTCCTCTCGAAAAGATAACAGAGAAGAGAAAAGCCTCTTCTCTCGCAAAAACGAGAGGGAAGAGAAAAAGCTTCTTCTCTCGCAAAAACGAGAGGAAAAAGAAAAAGCCCAATATCTTCCGGTAGTCCGCAAGAAACGGGCAAAAAGCATAGCAAAGGGCTAAGCTTGGCAAAGCGTATTTTAAAGAGATGCGCGACACGAAACAAGGAATAAAGCAAACGATTATTTACATATAAGGTCTTTTTTAAGAAAAAACGACAAAAGAGGATTGAAAAATGAAAAACATACTTGAAGCACCTTTTATGGTTGAAGCGGTAAGAACGCTCACCAATCTTTATAGACTCGGCTGGGACGAGCGCAACGGCGGAAACCTCTCCTACCTTCTTCGCGACAGTGACCTTGAGGGTTACCTTGACACTGCCAAGGTCATCCGCACTATCCCCATGTCCTTTGATGCATCCGAGATCAAGGGCAAGATCTTCCTCGTTACCGGAACGGGCAAGTATTTCAAGAACGTTCAGTACGATCCCGAGAACAACCTCGGTATCGTTCGTATCGCAGAGGACGGTGTAAGCTGTGAGCTTCTTTGGGGCTACCGTGACGGCGGTAAGTTCACAAGCGAGCTCCCCGCTCACCTTATGAGCCATATGGTAAGACTCAAGCGTGATCCCGAGCACAGAGTAGTAATGCACACGCACCCCACCAACACCATCGCAATGTCCCTTATCCTCGGTCCTGACGAGAGAGAGTTCACGAGAGCACTCTGGAAGATGCAGACCGAGTCCATCGTAGTTTTCCCCGAGGGAGTAAGCGTTCTTCCCTGGCTCGTTTGCGGAACTAACGACATCGGCGTTGCAACCGCAGAAAAGCTTCAGGATGCAAGACTCTGCGTCTGGACTACACACGGTATCTACGGTGTAGGTAAGGATCTTGACGAAGCGTTCGGTCTTATCGAGACCGTTGAGAAGGCTGCCGAGCTTTATATGCTCACCGCAGGCTTCGAGAGAAAGAACGAGATCAAGGACGATGAGCTTAAGGCTCTTGCTAAGGTATTCGGACTTAACTACAGAACCGATTATCTTGACTAAGAAACGGAAAAAAGACCGAGAAATTTTCTCGGTCTTTTTTGATGAAATGCTCGTGAAACGAGCATGAAATGACGGCATAGCCGTCTTGAAATGTTTGCTATGCAAACTTGAAATGTCGCTTTCAGGTTCGCGACATATGATTCATAGGGGAAAATATATTATTTGTAGGGGAGGCTATTAGCCTCCCGTTTTTGTTTTGGATTGAGATGTGCATTTTTTCGGGAGGATGATATCCTCCCCTACGGTGAGGTGCGAAAGGTTTCCCTTACGGTGTATTGCGGTGCATTGCAACACATTCACCCATACAAAAAAGGCTTGGTCGATTTTCATCGGTCAAGCCTTTAATATTCCTAATGATTACTATGTCGCGAACCTGAGCGCGACATTTCAAGACGGCAAAGCCGTCATTTCAAGCTCGTGAAACGAGCATTTCACTCATTCCGCAGGAATGAATTTCACCGCGAAGAGAAGCTCCGCTATGCTTCCATTTTTTAGTGCCGCAGGCAATTCATGCACCTCGGGTGCAATTCATGGCGCAAGCCAATTCATGCCCGTATGGGCAATTCATCGCGAAGCTCCGCTTCGCTACACTCCCTCCTTCTTCCTATAATCCCTCGGTGAGACACCGAAGTAGGACTTGAAGCGTTTGCGGAAGTAGGAGCCGGAGCTGAAGCCGAGCTCTTCGCTTATGGTCTCGATTGGCGTGTCGGTAGAGACGAGCTTTTCGCGCGCAGAGCGCATAATACAACGCTCGCGGTAGTCGTTGATGCTGAGGTCGGAGTGCTTTTTAAAGAGGGAATAGAGCCCCGATTCGCTCACCGCAAATTCCTTTGCGACCTCCCTGACGGTCTTTTTGGGATGGGTGGCGACGTATCTTTTCACACGGATGACGAGCTCCTCGCTTTTGCCCGAGGTGGCGCGCTTCATTCTCGGAAGGAGGGCGGAGAGAAGCGAATAGAGTGCCCCGACCTTCTCGGCACTTCTCATATCCGGCTCGGCAAAGGCGCGCATTTTCTCCTTTTCCCCGTCGGTTGCATCGATCCTTTGTATCGAATAGCTCTCGTTGTGGAAGGCGGGGAAGAGGGAAAAGCCGAGAGAGATAAATTCGATGCTCGGATCTCCGTACCAGAAGGACTCGTATTTGAGATTCTTCGGTATGTAGAAAACATCACCCTCGGAGACGGTGAGCGTGGTGCTCTCGGTAACGATACGCGCCCTTCCCGAGACCATATATGCGAGGTAATGCGTGTTTATACCCCTGCCATTGTCGGTATATTTGTATTTTTTGAAGCTGAAAAGGGTGAAGCGAAAGCTATTCGCAAAATTTATATCGTCTATCATATCCGTCCTCACAATTTGTAGAAAATTACCCGATTTATTATAGAATAACATATTTTATATGCGCGTGTCAAGTGCTACAATTTACATAGTATCAAATTTGGCGAGGAGCCTTACGGCACCGTCGTTACCTATGAAAAGAGGGCTGAGAAATGAAAATCAAGCAGATAGTTTTTACCGAAATAAACAAGGCGGAGCTTATCGATGCCGAGATAGGCGAGGTCTTCGGGAAAAGAGTGCTCGTTAAGACCGAGATAAGCACCATCAGTGCGGGAACCGAGCGAGCAAATATAACGGGAGATCCGAACGTTAATGCAAACGGTGCCTCGGGCGTTATCTTCCCGAGATCCTCGGGCTACAACTCGGTCGGCACGGTCGTTGCCGTCGGAGAGAAGGTCACGAGCGTGAAGGTTGGTGACAGAGTCGTCGTTTATTGGGGCAAGCACAGAAGCTATAACCTCGTCAACGAGGAAAACGTCGTTAAGATCGAGGACGAGGGGATCCCTTCGAGCAGTGCGGCTATGAGCTTTATAGCCTCCTTCCCCCTCGCCGCAATAAGAAAAACGCGCATCGAGATGGGCGAGAGCGCATTGGTAATGGGACTCGGAATTTTAGGTCTTATAGCCGTTAAGCTCCTTCGTGCCGCAGGTGCGGTGCCGATAATCGCGCTCGATCCCAACCCCGAAAGAAGAGAGCTCGCCCTTAAGTGCGGCGCGGACTACGCCATCGATCCCTTTGCCGAGGGCTTTGACGAAGAGGTGCGTCGTGTGAGCGGCGGCGGTGTTAAGGTTGCTATCGAGGTCACGGGCGTTGGCGCGGGACTCAACGAGACTCTTGACTGTATGGCTAAATTCGGAAGAGTTGCCCTTCTCGGATGCACGAGAAGCTCGGACTTCACCGTAGACTATTACAAGAAGATACACTCCCCCGGAATAACGATGATCGGAGCACACACGATCGCACGCCCTGACGTCGAGTCGCATCCCGGCTGGTTCACGCACAGAGACGATATCAAGGCGGTGCTTGATCTTATATCGGGCGGAAGAATTGAGATAGACTCGCTCGTTAGCGAAACGCATTCGCCCGAGGCGTGCACCGAGGTATACGAAAGACTCGTATTTGATAAGAATTTCCCGATAGGCGTTCAGTTTGATTGGACGCGCCTTGAGTCTTAAGCAACAAACAACAAAAAAGCAAAAAAGCAAACAATTAATTACATTTGAGGTATATTATGAGGAAAATAAGAGTTGCACAGATAGGAACGAGCCGCTATAGTCACGGTAACGATATATTCAAGGCAATGAAAAACAACCCCGATATATTCGAGGTCGTAGGCTACGCCTTCCCCGAAAACGAGAGAGAAAAATTCCACGATAGAATACAGTGCTTTAAGGGATATCCCGAGATGAGCGTTGAAGAAATTCTCGCGGACGAAACGATAGATGCGGTCGCCATAGAGACCGAGGAGATCTACCTGACGAAATACGCTCTTATGGCGGCAAAGGCAGGCAAGCATATACATATGGAAAAGCCGGGCGGACTCTCCCTTGAGGCATTCACCGAGCTCATTGATACCGTAAAGAAAAACGGCACCGTTTTCCACACGGGATATATGTATAGATACAACCCCACGATAAAAAGCGTTATCGACCGCGCACGTGCGGGAGAGCTCGGAGATATAATCAGCGTTGAGGCGCAGATGAGCGGTTGGCGCGGAGAGGAGCAGACCTCTTGGCTTTCTAACTTCAAGGGCGGTATGATGTTCTATCTCGGTTGCCATCTCGTTGACCTTGTGCTTCAGATACAGGGAATGCCCAAGGCGATCGCGCCCTTCAACAAATCCACGGGAATATACGGATGTGATGCAGAGGACTTCTCCTTTGCTCTCCTTGAATACGATAAGGGCGTGTCCTTCGTTAAGACCACTCAGGCGGAAAGAGGCGGATTCTTACGCAGACAGCTCGTCGTTACGGGCAGCCGCAGAAAGATAGAGATAAAGCCGCTTGAAATAACCGTGAGCTATCCTCTTCAGTACACAGAGCACTGTGAGGTGAGTGACGACGATTGGAATGCACCCGGAGAAAAATTCCGCACCGAGCCCTTCGACAGATATAACGAAATGATGGTATCCTTCGGAAAAATGGTGGCAGGAGAGAAGGAAAACCCCTACACTCCTGACTACGAGCTTGAGCTTTATAAGACTATTCTCAAGTGCTGCGAATAGACTTAAGATGCCATCCGTGTTAAAATAAAACGCTTTGAGTAACGAAAGGAACTGAAAATGAAAGCAATTCTTGTTAATGATGATAAAAGCTTAAGATGGGATAACGTGCCCGATGCCGTTTGCGGTGCGGAGGACTGTCTTATCAAGATCTCTGCCGCGGCTCTCAACCGCGCCGACCTTATGCAAAGAGAGGGCGATTATCCACCCCCCGCAGGCTGTCCCGAATGGATGGGACTTGAGATCGCGGGCACCATCGTAGAGATGGGCGAGGTAGCTAAGGAGAGATCCTCGTACAAGGTTGGAGACGAGGTCTGCGCGCTTCTCGGAGGAGGCGGATACGCGGAATACGTAAACGCGAAATACGATATGCTTATGCCCATTCCGAAGGGATGCTCGCTCGTTGAGGCGGCAGCAATTCCCGAGGCGTTCGCCACCGCTTATCTCAACCTCTTTATTGAGGGCGGCATCAAGGAAGGCAACACTCTTCTTATGAACGCAGGCGCATCGGGACTCGCAAGCGTTATAATTCCTATGGCAAAGGCTTTTGGCATAAGAGTCATAACCACGGTCAGAACGCGCGAATTTGCAAACAAAATTTGTCATTTAGGCGCAGATAGAGTCGTAGTTACCGACGAAGAGGATATTTCCGAGGTGCTTCGTGAGGAGCTTGAAGGCGGTCATTCGGTTGACGTTGCCATAGATTGCCTTGGCGGTGCCATAATGGGCAAGTGCATCCATTATCTCACCCACGGTGCGCGCTGGATAATGATAGCCGCGCTTGCAGGAACCAAGACCGAGATAGACCTCAAGAATATTTACGTAAGAAACGTAAGAATTATCGGAAGCACTCTCCGTTCCCGCGCTCCCGAGGTGAAGGCGGAGATCCTTCGCGGCATCGTTCGTGACGTTTACCCGAAAATAGAGGCAGGACTCGTTAAGCCTACGATATACAAGACCTTCCCCATCACCGAGGCAGAGGCGGCACACGACGTTCTCTACCGCGGAGAAAACGTCGGCAAGGTAGTGCTCACGGTGTAAAGCAGAAGAAAACCTTGACGGATCAATAGAATATTGAAGGCTTGAACGACTAAAACCGTTCAAGCCTTTTATTTTTTTATCCGCGCCCCAAAGCGCAAATCAACGCCTATCCTCCCGAAAAAATGCACATCTCAATCCAAAACGAAAACGGGAGGCTAATAGCCTCCCCTACGAATGATTTATCGTAATACCAGCAAACAACGTATCGCAATACCTACGAATGATTTATCTTCCCCATACAAAAAGGCTTGGTCGATTTTCATCGGTCAAGCCTTTAATATTCCTAATGATTACTATGTCGCGAACCTGAAAGCGACATTTCATCCAAACTTGTTTGGATTTCATCTGCCACCCGGCAGATTTCATCCGACGGAGTCGGATTTCATTGCGTGTTCTCCGCTAAGGATAACACGCCTTAAGTCTCCGCCACAAATCCGTCGTAGGTATCCTCGACGGGATAGTATTCACCGAGCGTTGCTTTGACCGTTGCGAGATTTTCCGGAGAGTTCATTCCGTGGTAGATATGATTTATCAGCATACGCTTGGTGTTGAGCGGCTTTAATATATTCAAGATGGGATCCGTGTAAAGCTTTGCGTGTGCCGCCTCCATAATAATTAGGTCAACGCCTCCCTCGAGCGCAGAGTGGGGGAAATCTATAAGATCGTGTCTGAGATCACCCGTGAAAAGCACCCTTTTGCCCTCGGCTTCGATAAGAAGCGAATGCGAGTCGAGGTAGTGGCGCGTCTTGAAGGCGGTGATCTTAAGCGTGCCGTCGTTGAATATTTCGCCCTCGGAATAACGTTCGAAGTCTATGCGCGAGCTTTTATCGTCCGTTGAATGACGGTCACCGCCAAGGCTTTTTGCGTGCAGGTCACCGCCGCCGAAAAGGAAGGTGCGCATTTCGTCATAGGGGAACAGCTCGGGGCCGTGTATCGTCGTGTGAACGTTACTAAAGCACGCGAAGGACTCTATTTGGTTAACGTATTCCACAAGACCGATATAGTGGTCCTTGTGGCTGTGAGTGATAAAAACGTCGGAAAGCGTATCGAAGCTCGCACCGTATACCTGCAAGAGCTTCATAATAGGAGCACCGGCGTCTATAAGATAATTGTGCTCACCAACGGTTATAAGAGTCGAAGAGGTAAATCTGTCCTTTTCGGTTATACCGTGGCTTGTGCCGAGAAACGTTATTTTCATATTTTTTCCTTTAAAGCCAACCGGCTTCCTTTATTTTTTCATAGGTGTCGGGGAAGACCATCGAATCGGAGAAATTGCGGAAGCCGTCCCATATCGTATCGGGGGAAATCGAGAGCTGACCGCCGTAGATATCCGCGACCTTGTCTGCGAAATCCCATTTGTCGTCGTGCTTGAAGAGGAAGCCGAAGCCTCCGCCGAGAATGTCCTTGTGTCCCTTAACGTTGCTCGCAAGCACGGTTTTTCCCGCACTGAGAGCCTCGACTATATTGAAGGGGAGTCCCTCGGAGTGCGATGCGCTGACGTAAAGATCACAGTCGCGCATATAGTCTCTCGGGTTGTCAACGTTGCCGAAGAAGAGCACCGAGTCTGCAAGACCGAGCGAGAAGGAAAGCTCCTCGAGGTGCTCTCTTTCCTCACCGTCACCGAGAAGCCAAAGCTTTGCGGTCGGCACCTTTGCTTGCACACGGGGTAATACCTTTATCAAAAATTCCTGATTTTTTCTCTTTGAAAGCTCGCCTGCAAAGAGCATGATAAAGTCATCGGGCGCGCCGTATTTTTCTCTTATCGCACCTGCCTCCTCACGGAAAACGGGGAAGGAAACGCCCATACCGAAGGTGGGGATGACGGGGCCGAGCGCGAATCCGTTGTTGGTCGCGATCCTCATATCCTCGTCGTTCATCGTGAGCACCGCATCGGTCTTTCGTCTTAAGAACTTTTCCGCCATAATGAGTGCGCGACGCTTGAGACGGGCGCGGAGTCTGTATTCGCTCTCGGAGAAGAGATAGCCGTGCGCGATATTGATTATCCTCGGTCTATGCTTGTTGGGGATCGCGCGTCTTATATGGTAAGCGGCAAGAGAGGTGTTGAGTATCACAAGGTCAAACCTTTCCTTAAGAACGATCTCTGCGATCTCCTTTCTCAACGCCTTATTCTCTCGCGAGAAGAATTTCTTCACGAACGGTACGTTGAAATCAACGCCCTCGCCCTTTGCCAAGGTGAGAACGGTGTGCCCCTCGTTTTTAAGCTCCTCGATGTAGGGCGTGTGGAACTTCTTGAGGTGCTCTGCGGTGGATGCCGCGTAAAGTATCTTCTGGTTGGGCTTTACGACCTTGGTCGGCGTGGGGTTCTTGAAGCCGAGCTTCTGCCAAAGAAGCTGAAGCGCGCCCGTCTCACGCTCGCCGTTAGGGGACTCAACGTATCTTTCGTATTTGTTGAACATCTTGAAGGGAGTCTTAAGCATAATGCTTATATCAAGCCAAAGGCTCCAGGTCTCGATGTACGCAATATCCTTGTGTATTCTTTCCTCGACCGAGGTGTCACCGCGCAGACCGTTGACCTGTGCAAGACCGGTGATTCCGGGCTTGACGTAGTGCTTCGTCATATAAAGCGGTATCGTCTCGCGGAACTCGTCAACGTATTTCGGTATCTCGGGGCGCGGTCCGACGAGGGACATATCGCCCATAAAAACGTTAAAGAACTGAGGAAGCTCGTCGAGTCCCGTCCTTCTGATGAAGCTGCCGAACTTGGTCGTTCTTGCATCGCCCTCGATGGTCCACTCCTCCTCCGTCGCAATATCGACGGGCATCGAGCGGAATTTGAGCATCGTGAAGGTCTTTCCCATCTTTCCGACTCGCGTTTGCTTAAAGAACACGGGACCGGGGGAGGTGAGCTTTATGATTATCGCAATGGCGATCATAACGGGGGAGGCGAGAGCTATCAGAACCGACGAGCCTATAACGTCGACCACTCGCTTGATGAACGAGTTTCCGAGGCTCGCCAAGGGGTTGGTGTGAAGGTTAACGAGCGGAACCGTTCCGATCTGCTCTATCTGTGCGATATCCTTAAGGAAGCCGTAGGTTACGGGCAGGAAATACACCTTGATGCACCTGTCCTCGCAAACGTTAACGAGCTTGATAAGATACCTCTTGTCGTACGCTTCCATAGAGAATACAACGTCTGTGGGGTGGTATCTGTCGAGAACCTTGATAAAGTCCTTGAAGGAGCCGAGCTTATCGCATCCGACGTCGGGCTCGATCTTGTCACCGATATAGCCGAGTATCATAACGCCTGAGCCGGGGTTACTCGCCACCTGCGAGATGTATTCCTTTACCGACGAGGTGTTGTCACCGACGATAAGCGTTCTTTTAAGGGAATACTGTCCCTTTCTCATAAGCTTGATCACGGCAAACTTAATTCTGCACTTGATACCGAGCACCGATGCGCTCGTCACACAGTAGGACACCGTCCATATACTGTAAAACGCGCCCTCACCGTCGGGGGCGAATATGATAACGAGGAGCATAAGGGTGGCAAAGGTGAGAAGCTTTGCGCGCCAAACGTTCTTGATCATCTTCGTCGGGCGGTAGTCGATGGTCGAGTTATTGATGCTGACCGTCTGCGCGACGAAGGACTCAAGCACGATGATCGTTATAACTCCGAAGAATACCTTCACCTCGTGCGGATACACGGGGACGGACGATCTGAAAAAGCAGGTAATATGGTATGATGCGTATATCATTAACGCATTTATGAGCATATTGACGTAGGTCTCAAGTGTTGATAAAATACCGCGCTTCGTTCCGGGCATACGGTCCTCCTTTCCGCGCGAAAAAAGTTCGCACCAAATATTTATTATATGATACCACGCTTTCTCGCTTTTGTCAACTTATTTTATTTACGCCTTGACAAGTGGGCGCGAAAGTGTTAAAATAGCCGTACCGAAAAAATAAAAAATTCGAGATAAGACCTAATCCGAGGGCGTTTCCATATGGCAAACGGACTCGGCTTAAGCCTTGTCGGAAAGAGGAAAAATGGAATTTGATAAGCATATCACAGCGATCGAGCGCGCGATAGGATACACCTTCGCGGATAAGTCTCTTTTGCGCCAAGCCTTTACCCGTGCGAGCTTTTGCAATGAAAATAACTATAAAAGGAAGGATCCTTACCAGTCAAACGAGGTGCTTGAGTTCTTCGGAGACAGCGTGCTCTCGCTCGCTATCGTAACGAGTCTTATAACGATGAAGACCGAGCGTTACTCGG
>JBGVKA010000101.1:0-3364 GCA_045129715.1 Eubacteriales bacterium
ATCGGCGATCGACAGGTTGAAGCCATCTATTTCCATAAGCCAGAGGAACCTTACGGATTCCTGAGCAATTGGTACCCTTCCGACATCGTTGTGGATGGAAAGAGGTTCTCTTCAACAGAGCGAACCAGTTCGATTTCACCATCAAGGATGCCCCCAAGGCAGAGAGTAAGGGTGAGATCAACGTATGGCTTATCGCAGGACAGTCCAATGCGGCAGGCTACGGAAGGAATATTAACGATCTTGATCCGAGATTTACTACCGGCTTTGAGAACGTTCTTTACTACGGCTACTCTGAGAAATGGAACACCGGCTTTGATCCCGTTAAGATAGGCTTCGGTAATTCTTCCTCCACCTCCGGCGCTGAGATTGGAATTGCGAAGGCTCTCGGTGATACGGGCGCGATGAACGTTATCATAAAATATGCAGAGGGCGCATCGTGCATCTGTCCGAGCACTACGGACGTTGACGCACAGAAGCGCGGAACTTGGACATCTCCCACGTATATCGCGGAAAATTCGATAGATACAGACGGTACTAAGGTAGGACTTCTTTACGATAACTTTATAAATACCGTTCAGTCTGCGATAGCAGAGCTTGAGCGTATGGGCTACACTCCCGTAGTCAAGGGAATGTGGTGGATGCAGGGCGAGGCTGAGACCTATATCTCAGAGGCTTATGCAAACGAATACGGAAACCTTCTCAGTTCTCTTATTTCCGATGTTCGCAGTGACGTTGGTAACATGGTAGGCGATGATCTTAGCGCGATGCCTTTCGTCTTCGGTAGAATCTACAGAAATCCGAGCTCGTCCACCTTGCCTTACACCGAGCTTGTTCAGGCTCAGCAGGAGTGGGTAGCGGTAAACGTAGCCAATACGGCTATCGTTAACCCCACTGATTACGAGAAATTCGTTCAGCACGACGGATGGCATTATGATGCTAATACTCAGTGCTACCTCGGTAAGACCTTCGTTGAAAAGGCAAATCTTATAAACGGTGAATACGTAGTCGAGATAAACGGCACGAACGTAAGTGCTACGGGCGGCGGACTTTACAAGAACGGAGAGACCGTTACCGTTACCTTTATTCCTAAGGAGACGTACGATATTCAGTCCTTGACGGTTAAGGTAGGCTCCTCTGAGGCGGTATCCGTTATGGATAAGCTTAACGGAATGAGCTACACCTTCGTATGTGAAGGCGAGAACGTAAGCTTCTATGCAGTAGCAAAGAGTGCGTACGACGTAGAAACCGATTACGGTATCATTCCCAATGAATACGCATCGGAGACCGATTATCCCGTTGCTCTCTTTAACACCTCGAAGTCATACCTCGGTGCTTATCAGAGCGTTACCGATGCGGTCAAGGCGGCTATGAACAATCCGAGCGGAGATTATATCGTTCTCTTAAGAAGCGATATCTCGCAGACCGCAGGAGCCTTCATCTCCAATCTTACGGGCACCATCACTCTTGATCTTGGCGGAAATACGCTCACTAAGGCAGGAACCGCTTACGTTCTTGAGTGCTATTACAATGGCGCAGCGTTCAACGGCGGTAAGCTTACCGTCAAGAACGGAACCCTAGTTAACAAAGAGTGGAGTGCATTCTTCTGCTATAACTACGGTGCATCTCTCAGCGGTGACGTAAGCTTTGACTTTGAGTTCGAGAACGTAGAATTCATCTCCGAGTATACCGCAGGCAAGGGCAAGAACGTTATCATTGAGACTTGGGACGACGGAAAGAATACCGTAAGCGGAATCTATGCAAACGTAGTATTTAACGACTGTATCTTCAATTACACCGGCGCGGCAACCGACGAGGTGATGCTTGCTCTTAATATGGGCGCAACCCGTTCTATCTTCAACGTAACCGTAAACGGCGGTAAGATCATCTCCGACGTAACCGTTGGTATGAGCAGCTTCGCGAAGAAGGATAACGTCGATAGCGTTAAGTTTGGCAAGGGCAAGAACGGCTATACCGTGTGCGTTCTTGTAGGCGATGCAAAGATCAGCGAAGAGCAGTTTGACTCTACCATCGGAGGCAAGCTTTCCTATTCCAACGGAGCTTATACCGATGCAGGATACGTATACACTCTCGGTGAGGACGTTATCACCGAGTACGGCCCCATCCCCTATAAGTACACCGATTCCAACACCTATCCCTTCATCGTTTTCAGAAACGGTGCGTTCGTACACGCCGCTACCTATTTCGGCAGAGACAACGATCCCAGTGCTCTCAGTAACGGAAAGGTCAACGGCACCGTGATCCTTATGCGCCGCGACTTTACCTATAAGGAAAGTAAATATAATAACCTGAGCCAGACTCACACTATCACGATAGATCTTGGAGGATATACCTTCACATCTGTTGATAGAATAGTATTCTCCGCTCAGAAGAAGACTACTAATAATACCAATCTTACAGTTAAGAACGGTACCTTCGTTCTCGGCTCACAGCCTCTTATGAAGTTCTCGAGCTGGGATCCCGCAACAGGCGGATGGACTCCCTATCCCGGTGAAAACGGCTTTATCTTTACCTTTAATAACGTCAATATAACTCTCGCTGAAGGTGCTACCACCAAGAACGTGTTAACTTCTAACGCGTTTAAGACGAGTGATCCCGATCAGTTCTGTAATATGACGTTCAACGGTTGTACCTTCGATCTTTCCGGCAGTGCAAACGCGAGCGTTACCTTGTTTGATTTCACCGATGCTCATTGTACCGCAAACGCGGTAATTAACGGAGGCGTTATCAAGACGTCGGGCTTAACGTTCGTGAGCCTTAGCGGTGGCAACGCAAATTCCTCCTTCACCTTCGGCAAGTCTGCTCTTGGATATACGGTCATCAGCGTACCCGAGAACAACGTATTTGACGATTTGAATAAGGCTTACACAACCGCAGAAGGTGTTAACTGTGTATTCGTAAAGGTATCCGAAAACGATGGATATGTAAACTATAGTTTGTATCCTGAGGTTATGGCGAGCTATAAGATCAAAACGAGCGTAACCCTTTGGTCTAACTTCGTATACAATATCTATATTCCTTCTGCAAACGTAAACGGCTTCACCGTTAACGGCAATACCGTAGAGTATACTACCGAGACTATCGGTGACGTTGAGTACTACGTAGTTAAGGTAGACCTCCCCGCAGGCGAGACTCTCCGTGATATCGCGCTCACCGTAACCCTTAACAGCGGTAACACCACCGTAGACGCTAACTGGACTCTTAACGTATATAACTACACCAAGTCCGTTCTTGCAGGTGAGTATGACGAGACCACCAAGACTCTTATGAAGGATATGCTCGTATACGCTTCCGCGGCTCACACCTACTTCAAGAATACCGAGACCGTAGCAGAGAAGCTTGCAGA
>JBGVKA010000102.1:0-7985 GCA_045129715.1 Eubacteriales bacterium
AGGCAAATATTCCGCTCGATCTCTCGGATTCTCCGAACGAGCTCAGCTACGTTATTCTTGAGGAGTACGCGGCTCTTGATATCCACGATCCGAAGATCCACGTTAAATGCTCGGATAAAACGCCTAAGAAATTTATTTCGGAAATACTCAGATCGATCCGTGCGGGTAAGAACAGCTTTGTTTTTATGAACGATAAGACCGTACGCGAGTCACTCGTTAAAATAGGCGTCAGCGAGGAGGATGCGAAGAGCTATACGCTCATCGGATGCTACGAGCCGAGTGCTATAGGAAAAGAGCTACCCTGTACGGTAAACGGCAGAATAAGTATGCCAAAAGCGGTCGAGTACGCTATGGAAAAGCTAAAGGATGACGGTGATGCACCTACCTTTGACGCTTTTTTGGAGAAGGTCAAGGGCGAGCTTATGCACTTTATCGACGTTGCGGTAACCGAGGTGAATACGATAGAGGCGAAATACCCCAAGGTATTCCAGTCACCCATACTCTCGGGCGCGTACGAGTGTTGTATGAAGCGCGGCAAGGAGATATATTCGGGCGGTGCGGATTACAATAATTCCTCGTTGGCACTTTTCGGTATCGCAACCTATACCGACGAGCTCTTGGCTATCAAGCGCGCGGTGTACGATGAGAAAAAGCTCGGTATAACGGAGCTTCGCGAGGTGCTTCGTAACGATTGGCGCGGAGCGGAGAGCTTAAGGCGCGAGGTGATGCAGTATGAGGAGAAATACGGCAACGGCAATCCCGTAGCAGACGATTTTGCTTGTGCGACCATAGAATTCCTATCGGGCGCACTTAACGGCAGACCTAACGGAAGGGGCGGCGTGCACAGACTCGGTCTTTTCTCGATAGATTGGATATTCCAGTACGGAAAGGTGCTCGGGGCATCTGCGGACGGCAGACGCTCGGGCGAGCCCATCTCGAAAAACCTCTCTGCATCCACGGGAATGGATAAGAAGGGAATTACGGGACTTATCAGATCCGTGATCAAGCAGGATCACACCCTCGTGCCAAACGGTGCGGTGCTCGATCTCGCTCTTCATCCCACGAGCGTTCAGGGGGATGAGGGACTCGAAATTATGTATTCTCTTTTGTCACTCTATTTTGCGGGAGGCGGATTTGCGCTTCAGATGAACGTCGTAGGCAGAGAGACGTTAGAGGCGGCACAGCGCGAGCCCGAAAAATACAAAAACCTCCAGGTACGCCTTTGCGGATGGAACGTGTATTTCACGGATCTTGAGCGCGAGGTGCAGGATCAGCTCATAGAAAGTATGGTAAATCAGTAATGAGTAGCGCAACGGTATTTGAAATAAAACGCTTTGCCGTTCACGACGGAGACGGTATCAGAACCACCGTTTTCTTCAAGGGGTGTCCGCTGAGATGCGTGTGGTGTCACAATCCCGAAGGGATATCGCAAGGACCGGAGCTCGCGTATTACGCTCATAAATGCACCGTTTGCGGTGCCTGCGCGAGCAAGTGCGAGAGCGGATGCCATACCGTAGAAAACGGTGTACACACCTTCGATAGAAGCAGATGTACCGCCTGCGGTAAATGTGAAAGCGTATGCATCGGCGGTGCCTTGAAGCTTTACGGCAAAGAAATGACCGCACGTGAGCTTTTTGAAATACTCGTCGAGGACAAAATGTTTTACGATCGATCCGGCGGAGGAGTAACGCTTTCGGGCGGAGAATGTCTTATGCACGCGGACTTCTGTGCGGAGCTTTTGAAAATGCTTAAGGATGAGGGAATAAGCACCGCGGTCGATACGTCGGGATGCGTTTCAAAAAAGGCAATAGATACGGTATTTCCGTTTACCGACGTCTTTCTGTATGACCTGAAGGCGTTTGACTCCGAGATCCACCGAATGGCAACCGGACTTCCAAACACCCGGATAATTGAAAATCTTTCGTATATAAACGACCTCGGTGGAAGAGTTGAGGTAAGGATCCCGTACGTCCCGGAATATAACGGTGCTGAGATAGAGAAGATAGCAGAGCACCTTTCGGGGCTCAAATGTATCACCAAGGTCAGAGTTCTTCCGTACCACAATTACGCGAGCTCAAAATATTCTGCGCTCGGCATGGAAAATACGCTCCCCGTAACGCTTCCTGCAGACGAGGAGATCGAGCGTGCCGTCTCCGTTTTGGAGAGCTATGGAATAAAGACCGTAAAATAACAGTCGATAAGACCGCTTCAAAACGAGGCGGTCTTTTTTTGCGAGCGGAGGATGCCGAGCCTTGAATATGCCCGCAGGCGTAAATTATTTCTTTTGCGAATTATATTGCGAATTATATTTATAAAAAATATTGACATACAACGGGTTTTGTGGTACAATTTATTATTACAGGATTTACCGAAATGCCGTGCTTCAAAAAGGCGTTAAGCTATGCTCTGTGAAGCTTACGGCAAAGCATTCGAAGAAAAGGAGAAGCTGAAATGATAGCATACGACGATATGGACGATTTCTGGGACGTATCAAAGCTCGTTCCGAAAAAGAGCCCCTCGATGAAGCAGTTCTCCTCTTCGCCTAAGGTAAGGGATCACGTTGTTGACGACGTGCCCGTGAGGGACGAGAAAAGAACGTCTCCCGAGGATAGAAAAATCGATTTTTCTCTCTATGACAGAGGTGCCGATACAAAGGGAGTAAGAGAGCCGTACAGCTATTCTCCCGAGGGCAACGTGCTTGTAAAATCGGTTACCATAAAGCCCTCGCTTGATAGATTTGATTTTTACGACACGTTTAGAAAAGCGGCACTCATATACTACGATTATAAATGTCCGAAGAGCGATTTTGCTCCGTTTTATTCGTATAAGCCCCAATATTCGCAGATGACCGCAGAGCAAAAGAAATATTACTTTTATTGGCGCGATGAGGTAAGGCACGGAAGGTATATCAAAACCGATTATTCGTACGTTTACCTCTATGCCTACGAGATACTGAACCTTCCCGAAAAGCATAGCGTCGAGGATGGCTTAAATCTTCTTTGCGACGTCTGGGAGGCGTATAGGCACGCTCTTCCGCGCATAGACCAGAGCTTTGCTCTGTGGGTTCAGGACTATTGTCTCGTATACGCTCTTGAGTGTCCCTTTGAGAGAATCAAGGAATTTCTTTTTGAGGTCATAAGCGTATCGGCGTTCAAGGATTTTTATCTTTCGTATATTGATTGAGGCGGAAACGGAACCGCCGCTATGATAGCGTATCTTTCCGATTACGATTGGCGGCGCGGAAAATACGCAGGCGGAGACAATGCCGAGATGTACAGAGCGCACGTTGAGGGTGCAATGCGCCGCGTTTTCATACGCCTTTTAAACAGAGACGCTATAGAGTCGTCTTCTGTGGCAAAGCTTACCAAAACGGCATTTGCAGGCTCGCTTTGTACTCATACGGTAAAGTGTAATCTTGAGATAGAATATACCGCCGTTGCGGATTCTCCCGAGATGCGCGCTATCGTAACTACCGCACTTAAATATACGGAAAACAAGCTTCGTGCTTGCCTTGGCGTTAAATCAAGGCTCGCTATACGCGACCTGCCGGACGAATACAAGAGAATTATCGATAAATATTTCGAAGCGGAATTTGAAAGGCTCAAAAGAGAGCGCAGAAAGGCAAATCAGCCCGAGTACGAGCGGCTTTACGATGCGCCCGAGGAGAAGATCAGTCTCAGTGATGCTATTGAGATCGAGAGAGCATCGTGGAGGATGACCGCAAGGCTCGTAGAGGGCACCGAGGCAGAGGCGGAGCTTGACAAGGAAGAGGTATCCGTCGCAAGCTCCTCACCACAGAGGGAAGAGACTAAGATCTCCGAGCCCGTCTCGGATAACGGCGGTGGGAGCCACGCGGACTGTGACACCTACGGACTTTCGGATGATGAAATTGATTATATTTCTGCCGTATACAGTGAAAACGGCAATAAAAAGTCAGCTGTGGTAAGATCGATCGGTATGCCCGACGATGCCATAGCGGAAAAAATAAACGAGGCGTTTGCCGATAATTTCGGTGACGTCGTGCTTGAGCTGTCCGAGGACGGAGAGTATCGGGTTATTGAGGATTACTTTGAGGAGATTGGTGAATGGCTACGGAAAATAACGAAGTAAAGGTACCGCGCAGAATACTGAATACGCTTATTACCTCGCTTTCGGCAGGCGTTGTGCCGAGAATAGGTGCGCCGTACATTGCGATAGGTCGCGAGGAGGAGCTCGGCTCTCTTCTTGATAATCTTGACGACGTTGCAGACGGCGGTGCGGCTTGCCGTTTCCTTATAGGAAGATACGGAAGCGGTAAGAGCTTTCTGATTCAGCTTATAAGAGGCAGAGCACTTGAGCGCGGCTTTATTTGTGCCGATGCGGATCTTTCGCCTGAGCGCAGACTTTCGGGCGGAAACGGTGCCGGACTCGCTACCTATAAGGAGCTGATGATAAATATGGCAACGAAGGCGTCACCCGATGGCGGTGCACTTTCAACCATACTTTCAAGACATTACGCAAAGCTTCAGTTTGAGCTTGCGGACGAAGGCGTTTTACCCGATTCTCCGATTTTTGAGAGTGCGCTTAAGAGAAAGGTCATCTCGATGCTTGAGGAGCTTGAGGGCGACGTGGGCGGATTCGATTTTGCAAGAGTTCTCGGTGCGTATTACACCGCGATGATGAATGACGATTCCGAGGGGAAAAGTGCCTGTCTTCGTTGGCTCAGAGGCGAGTTCGCAAACAAGACCGAGGCATCCTCGGCTCTCGGATTCAGAGTGAGCACTATAATTGACGACGACAATTGGTACGGATTTATAAAGCTTTTCGCATCGCTTTCGGTCAAGCTCGGATATCTCGGCTTCATCGTGTTTATCGACGAGTGCGTCAACCTTTATAAGATACCCAACAGAATATCGAGGGAGGCAAATTACGAAAAGCTTCTCGCCATATTCAACGATACTCTTCAGGGCAAGGCAAAGAGCCTTGGCGTTATCTTTGGCGGAACACCCCAATTCCTTGAGGACACGAGAAGAGGACTCTTCAGCTACGATGCGCTTAAGAGCCGTCTTGCAGATTCCAAATATGCGGAGGCACTTGGTTATCAGAACCTTTCCTCGCCCGTAATAAGACTCAGAACTCTTTCTGCGGCAGAGCTCTTGGCTCTCGTAAAAAGACTTACCAATCTATATGCTATGCGCGACGGCAGAGAGCCGCTCGTAACGGATAGCGAGATCGAGGAGTTCGTGGCTATGGCAAGGTCGAGAGCCGGTGCCGACGAGATGCTTACGCCACGTGAGATCATAAGAGATTACCTTTCGTTCCTTAACGTTCTTCACGACAATAAGGATGCAAGATTCAGGGACCTTATGAAGACCGCTACCTTCAAGACCGAGCCCGATACGACCGAGGATGAGGAGCCCGTTTTCACCCCCTCGGAGCAAAAGAGAAGAGTCAGCTTATTTGATATTGATATTTGACCTACGGTCAGGAGAAACTAAAAACGACGAAGAGAGGAGCAGATAATGAGCGAGGCAAACAGAATTTTTTCAATGTTTCCCGATTTTATAAAGGAATATATATACAGCCGCGGCTGGAGTGAGCTTCGCGATATTCAGATATCGGCGGCGCACGCGATTTTTGAAACTGACGATAACCTCCTTCTTTCGTCGTCGACTGCATCGGGAAAGACAGAGGCGGCATTCTTCCCGATAATAGCGGATATAGTCAACTCGCCCGATGCGGCAAGATCTATTTCCGTGCTTTATATTGCACCGCTTAAATCCCTGATAAACGATCAGTTTTCAAGACTTGACGAGCTGCTCGATATGTCCGGAATTACCGTAACGCATTGGCACGGAGACGTAAGTGCGTCACATAAATCAAAGCTCTTGAAAAATCCCGAGGGTATCCTTCAGATAACCCCCGAATCGCTTGAGTCGATGCTTATGAACAGAGCAAACGACGTCCCGCGCCTTTTCGCATCCCTTAAATACGTCGTTATAGACGAAATACACGCGCTTCTTGGCGAAGACAGAGGAAATCAGATAATTTGTCAGATAGCGAGAATTTCGGAGCTTATAGGCCATTCTCCGAGGAGAGTGGGACTAAGTGCAACGATAGGTGATATCGAGCTTGCGGCGCGTTGGCTCGGAGCGGGAGACTCAAGACGGGTATACGCTCCTATTCCCGAAAAGACTAAGCTTCGTTGGCGAATAGGACTTGAGCATTTCTATATACAGAATCCAAACGAAATACAAACGAGGGCACCCGAGAGGGAAACTATGCCCGATGAGCTTCGTGGCGGTCACGCAAGGCTTGATCCCGGATATGAATTCCTATACGACTCCGTAGAGGGCAGAAAGGCTCTCATTTTCTCAAATTCAAGAGAGGAGACCGAATACGTTACTGCAACGCTCCGTCAGATAGCGAGAGCACGCGGTGACGAGGACATATTCCTTATCCATCACGGAAATCTTTCCGCGGCACTCCGAGAGGATGCCGAGGCAAGAATGAAGGACGAGAGCGTGCTTCGTGCCGTTACCTGCGCTACGGTAACTATGGAGCTCGGTATAGATATAGGAAGGCTTGAAAGAGTCTGCCAGGTGGGAGCACCGACTACCGTATCGGGATTTTTACAAAGACTCGGAAGATCGGGTAGACGAGGCTCGCCTCCGGAAATGATAATGCTTCACAGAGAGGAAATGCCTCTTCCAAACGCACCTCTTCCCGAGATAATTCCGTGGGAGATGCTCAGAAGCATAGCCATAATAGATCTTTACTCGACCGAAAGATTTATAGAGCCTCCAAAGGTCAAGAAAATGCCGCTGAGCCTTGCCTTCCATCAAACTCTGTCGGTTCTTGCCTCGGGAGGTGAGCTTTCCCCGAAGAAGCTTGCGGAAAAAATACTTTCGCTTCCGCCTCTTAAAACCATTGAGAAGGAGGCGTACAGAACGCTTCTCGTATCTATGATAAACGACGATTTTCTTGAGTTTACCGAGGAAAAGAACCTCATCGTAGGACTCAAGGGAGAACGCCTGATAAACAGCTTTAAATTTTACGCCGTCTTCAAGGACAGTGAGGACTTCACAGTCAGGTGTGACAGTGAGGAGATAGGAACCATAACCACACCGCCTCCCGTCGGAGACAGATTTGCTCTGGCCGGCAGAGTGTGGGAGGTCAAGGAAACAGATATCCAAAGAAAGCTCATATTCGTCAAGCGAGTAGAGGGCAAAATGGAGGTTTCTTGGCCGGGGGATAGCGGAGAGATACACACGAAGCTTCTTTTAGCAATGAAGGACGTGCTCTTCAATAACAAGGATTACGCCTTCCTTGGCGAAAACGCGGCAGCACGCCTTGAGAACGCGCGCAGAGTTGCCGAGAACGCCAAGATGCGTGACAATATGCTCGTATATCTCGGCGGTCAGAGCTACTGTCTTTTCCCGTGGCTCGGAACCCGATCGTTCAGAACGCTTCGAAGATTTCTGCAAAAGCACGCCTCTGAGCTCGGTATCTCGGATATACAGAGCGAAAGCTGTCACTATATAAAGTTCAAGGCGCGCGAGGATGCCGCCGCGAGCTTCCTGTTCGGAATGCGTGATATCATAGAGCGGGACGGTGTTAACACCGAGGATCTCGTAGGTGCGGGTGAGTGTCCCGTATTCGATAAATACGATGAATACATTCCTCCCGAGCTTCTGCGCGAGGCGTATGCGAGGGACAGGCTTTTTGCCGACGAGGTCATCGAGAGATTTGAATAACGAAAAACGCTAACGGTAAGACGTGGCTTGCAATAAAGGAAAGGAACGGTATTGCTCCGTAATTCTTTAAAATATGATATACGATCTGCTTGCGCCCTTCTACGATAAATTCAACGGAGATATCAATTACTCCGATTGGGCGGATTTTATTGAAAAAATAATTGAACGGGAGTACCGAATGGGATGCCCGGAGCTCGTTCTTGACCTCGGTTGCGGAACGGGAAGCATGACGCTTGAGCTCGCGAAACG
>JBGVKA010000103.1:0-7540 GCA_045129715.1 Eubacteriales bacterium
AATTATATTATGAAGGCAACAGCCTTCCTCTTTCGCTTTCGGGCGGACAAGACACAACGATCCAAAGGAGCTTTTATGGGAATTTATTTTAACAAGGAAACGAAAACCTTTTATCTTGAGGGTAAGGCTTCAACTTACGCTTTTTTCATAAATAATTACGGGTACGCGGAGCATCTTTACTACGGTAAGAAGATACACCGCGACTACCTTCTTTTCACAAGGGCGTGCGGAACCTACAGCTTTGCGACCACCGTTCCCGGCGGAGTTAAGATGTTCGGCTCCCACAATTATCAGAATATGAGCCCCGAGCTCACTACCTTCGGCTTCGGAGACTATCGCGAGGCTACCGTGCACGCAAAATTCGAGCTTGGTGACAGACACTTGGAGCTTCTTTTCGAGGACTACGAAATACTCACGGAAAAGCCTAAGATCACGGGTATGCCGTCTCTTGACGGCGGCGAGACGCTCGTCGTCCACCTTTACGACAGATCAAAGCTTTTCGGCGCGGATCTTTATTACACGGTTTATCCCGACTGCGACGTTATCGCAAGAAGAGTGGTTTATAAGAACGACTCCGAGAAAGTCGTAAGGCTCGACAGAGCATACTCCTTTGCATTCGGACTTCAGAACGGCAGTTACGATATGATCTCCCTTTACGGTGGCTGGGCGGCGGAAAGACAGGTCGAGAGATATCCCCTGCATCACGGAGTTTCCTCGATCGACTCCAAGAGAGCATCGTCCTCCGCTATACTCAATCCATTTATCGCGGTGGTAGACTCGAAGACTACCGAGACGAGCGGAAATGCGTACGGCTTCAATCTTATTTACTCCTCGTCCTACGTTCTTAAGGCGGAGCAGGTTGCAGACGGCTCGATAGTCGTCAGCGGCGGTATAAACGACTTTGATTTCGAATGGAAGCTTGACGCCGGCGAAAGCTTTGAGACTCCCGAGGCGGTTATCGCGTATTCTCCCGACGGTATCGGCGGAATGAGCCGAGAGCTTCACGATGCTTACAGAGAGCATCTTATCCCCAAGAAGCACGTTAAGGCACCCCGTCCCCTTCTTATCAACAACTGGGAGGGAACCTACTTTGATTTCAATCTTGAGAAGCTCAAGTCCATCGTTGACGCGGTTCGCGGAACGGGAATAGACACCTTCGTGCTTGACGACGGCTGGTTCGGAATCAGAAACGATGAAACGCAGGGCCTCGGAGACTGGTTCGTCAACGAAGATAAGCTCCCCGGCGGTCTTGATGCGATTATCGAGCACACGCACGCAAGCGGTATGAAGTTCGGACTTTGGTTTGAGCCTGAGATGATAAGCGAGAACTCGGATATCTATCGCGCACACCCCGAATACGCCATCACGGCTCCCGGCGGTAAGAAATGCTTATCAAGATATCAGCTTATGATGGATCTTACGAATCCCACGGTAAGAGATTACATAGTCAACTCGATCAACTCGATATTAAAGAACCACAAGATATCCTACGTTAAGTGGGACTACAACAGAAACGCTACGGAGTTCTTCTCCGAGGCTATTCCCGAGGACAGAAGAAGCGAATTCGCGCACAGATACGCGCTTGGCGTTTACGATCTTTTCGAGAGGATCGTTAATGCAAATCCCGATATATTCTTCGAGGGATGCTCGGGAGGCGGATCGAGATTCGATCCCGGCGTGCTTGCTTACTTCCCTCAGATCTGGACCTCCGATAATTCGGATGCAGAGGAGCGCACGAGGATCCAATACGGAACCTCGCTTTGCTATCCTTTATCCGCTATGAGCTGTCACGTTTCTGCAGTTCCCAATCACCAGGTGCAAAGAGTGACGAAATTTAACACGCGCGGTGACATAGCGCACCTCGGAGCTACGGGATACGAGCTTGACACGACTGCTTTCACGGACAAGGACAGAGACGCCGTAAGAGATCAGATAAAGAAATACAAGAATATGGAGGCTCTCGTGCTTGAGGGCGATCTTTACAGACTCGACGATCCCTTTGAATCGGGCTTCTTCGCCTTTGAGATCGTCTCCAAGGATAAGTCGTCCGCACATCTTACCTGCTACCGCTCGCTCTACCACTGCAACCCCGAGGCACACAGAGTCGTTATGCAGGGACTTGACGAGAAGAAGGAATATTACGTTCCCGAGCTCAACCTTATAGTTCACGGCTCGACTCTTATGAGCGTTGGTATTCCCATAAAGTTTGAAACCCGCGATTTTGCGACCGTAACTTACACCTTTGAGGAAAAATAATTAAAGAATATGAAAGCGCAGATTTTGGCACAACGGCTCAAAATCTGCGCTTTTTGTAAATATTTGTGTGCATAATTTTATTTTAGCACAACTATTTATCTGTAAAAAGAGTTACCTCGACACAACAGGATAACGCGCACGTTTTCTTCGGGCGTTCATTTTTCCTTCAGGAATTTTCTCTTCGGAGGATCGCTTTTCAAGAATTTTCGTTTTTCGCAAGGAGCCTTGGAAATCTGAACACGAATATCACAGTACAGAGAATAGCCGCCGTAGCGTCCGCTATTGCCTCCGCCAGATAGACTCCGCTGACACCGAGAAATCTCGGCAGGATAAGTGCTAACGGTATCAGAAGCACGACCTTTCTCAAAAGTGCAATACAGAGCGATACCTTTGCGTCTCCAAGCGCGATAAAGGTATTCTGACACACGCGCTGAAGACCGAATATAGTCATTCCCAGAAGGAAGAGAGGCAGGAATTTTCCGACGATCTCGATAAGGGCACCGTCCGAGGTGAAGACGGATGCGACCGCCCTCGGAAATACTATCATAAGGAGCATACCGATAAGGTTGAAGCCTACTCCTATCGCGAAGGTGTATTTAAGCGTTTCCTTTATTCTCGCGGGATTTTTGTGACCGTAGTTATAGCTTATGATCGGAGAGACACCCTGAGTAAAGCCTGCAAGGGGAATGCTCACTATCTGCATTGCGCTCTGCATTACGGTAAGCGCGCTTACATAGACGTCATCAAAGGTCGAGAGCATTCCGTTTAGCACAAAGCCAACGAGACTTTCGGTGCTCGCCATAACGAATGGAGATATTCCGAGCGCGAGAGTTGCGCACACGATAGCTCCGTTGGGACGCATTCTTGATATTTTGAGTCTTAGCGAGGACTCCCTTCTTACAAGAAATCCGAAAACGAATGCCGAGGAGAATATCTGAGATATTACGGTTGCCACGGCGGCTCCCTTGACTCCCATATCAAATGCGAAGATGAATATCGGATCAAGCGCGGTATTCATCAGCGCGCCTATAAGCACGGACACCATAGCAACGACAGGTCTTCCCTGCACGCTTATGAATGCGTTAAGCCCCGTGGATATCATAACGAAGAGCGTTCCTATAAGATACACGCTGAGGTAATCCTCGGCATACGGAAGAGTTATCTCCGAGGCTCCCGCAAGCTTTAGGACGGGAGTCATAAAGCCGTATGAAAGGACGGTGCACGCTGCGGTAAAAACGATTATGAGGATAAAGCCGTTTCCGAGTATGCGCTCGGCACGCTCGCGGTCTCCCTTTCCGAGCGCGATTGCAGCAAGGGGCCCTGCACCGCCTGCGATCATATTGGCAAAGGCGGCAACGAGGATTACGACGGTGCTCGCAACTCCGATGCCTGCAAGGGCATCCTTTCCTATTCCCTCAATATGACCTATATATATTCTGTCTACGATGCTGTAGAGCAAATTAACGAGCTGAGCAACTACCGTAGGCAACGACATTTTGAATATCAGGGGCAGGATCGGAGCCGTGCCCAAAAGCTCATCTGAATTCCGTTTCATTTTCTTTTCCTTTTATTTTTATATTACAATTTTACAACTAACGCCTTGAAATGTCAACACCGAGGCAAAAGTTCACACAGTTTTTACACAAAAGTTCACACAGTTTTTACACTTATATTGACTTATGCATTTTAAAAGTGTATAATAGACGAAGATCAAATTATGAGGTATACTATGCTTGAACTTATGAAAAAAATGAACGGCATTCCCTGCTCCTGCGGCAAGGTGCACACGTTCGATGCCGATATATATTCGGGAGTGGGTGCTATTAAAAGGCTTGCGCCTTCCCTCACAAAGCTTGGCACTAAAAGGGCGTTCGTCCTTGCGGACGAAAACACCTTTGCCGTAGGCGGTGCCGCAGTTGAAGATATCCTTCGACGCGAGGAGATACCATTCACGAAATTCGTATACCCAAGGAGTCCAAAGCCCGACGAAAAGGGACTTGGAGATGCGGTTATACATTGCCCTCCCGGTGCGGACACGGTCATTGCTATCGGCTCGGGCGTTATAAACGATATCGCTAAGATGCTCTCAGCGGTAGGAAATAAAAAATACGTGATCATTGCAACCGCGCCCTCAATGGACGGATACGCATCGACCTCGTCCTCAATGTGCCGCGCAGGACTCAAGGTCTCCCTCCCGTCAAAGAGTGCTGACGTTATAATCGGAGATGCGGATATTTTAAAGACCGCACCTCTTAAAATGATGGTATCCGGCCTTGGAGATATGCTCGCAAAATACGTTAGCATTTGCGAATGGAGACTCAGCAATCTTATCACGGGTGAGTACTACTGCGAAAATATAGCCGAGCTTATACGCCTTGCGCTCAGGAGCTGTATCAAGGCGTCGTACAATATGGCAAACGCCGATGAAGGCTCCGTTCTTGCACTCTTTGACGGTCTTATCATCGGAAGCGTTGCAATGAACTACGCAGGTATATCGAGGCCCGCCTCGGGTGCGGAGCATTACATCTCGCATATAGTGGATATGAGGAGTGAGGAATTTGACACGCCCTGTGACTTCCACGGTATTCAGTGTGCGATAGGCACTTATAACGCAGTAACGCTTTACGAAAAGCTCAAGAGCGAGAAAATAAGCTATGAGCGCGGTGTTGAATACGCTGAGAGCTTTGATCTGCAGGCCTGGTTCGGGCGCCTGAGAGCTCTTCTCGGAAAGGGTGCGGAAAGCATGATCGCGCTTGAACAGAAGGAAGGAAAATACGATCTTTCATCCCACAAAAAGCGTCTTGCATTTATCGTCGAAAACCGGGATAAGATA
The DNA here is from genome assembly GCA_045129715.1 of Eubacteriales bacterium. Classification (GTDB taxonomy): domain Bacteria; phylum Bacillota; class Clostridia; order Oscillospirales; family CAG-272; genus UBA1740. The sequence goes on from JBGVKA010000103.1 coordinate 5,090, forward strand.
CTCAATATCGTAAACTCTGAGCTTCCCTCTGTGAAAGAGCTCGACGAGCTTTACGAGAGAGTCGGAATCCCTAAATCACTCACGGAGATCGGCATAGAGAAAGAGCTTCTTCCCGACGTTTTGAAGGCGTCTAAGGACATACGCGACAAGTATGTTTTGCCCCGACTTCTTTGGGATCTCGGAATCATCGATGAATACGCCGAGAATATGAAATAAGCCTTTATATGTAAATAAAAATTGTCAAAATCTATCAAATTGTATAAAAAGAGCCACGGAGGACAAGCTTTCCCTTCGTGGCTCTTTTTACAGTAAGACAAGCTAAAAGCTTATCCCTGCTATCTTTTCAGATCAACGTATCTGCAATCTTTTTCAGATGAATTTATCTATAGTCTCTTTTTTGCTTTTTAAGATCCCGTCTTTCTTCCTTCAAGATCCTGATCTCGCGCTCGCTTTCTTCTATCCACGTCTTAGAATCGCGAATGACGTCTCTTGCGCGCCTCATAGTTTTTTTGTAAGGACGGACCTTGTAATTTTTCAAAACGGTAAACGGGAGCATAACTGCAGTAAAGAGAAGGGTGACGAGGAACAATGCGCGGAACACCTCCGAGCCTCTGTCAGCGATCCATTTTACAAGAAAATAGACCGTGAAAAAGGCACTGAGGAAGGTTATTATATCCGCAACGAGAGCGTCAAAGCTTCTATCGTCGTATTCCTTTTTCGCCTTGGTATATTCCTTCTTCGAATCTCTTATACTCTTTTTACTCTTTTCGATAATTGCGTTATATCGCATTATTTCGGTATCGTTGTCGTCAATTTCGGACTTAAGCCTGCGGATAGCCGCGTTCTTATCAAAGATAGGCTCCTCGTCACGCACGGATCCTTCTTCGCCCACAGCGTCGGCGGACGTTTCTTTTCCGAAGACGTCGATCGGAAGCCCTTCTTTGTCGGGAGCTTTCGTATCCGTCACAGAGTTCGCGTTTCCTTCGGATGGGGAATTCTGCGCGGCGGATATCACTCTCTCTAGCTCCGCGGATACGGAGGAGGTTTTTTCCCTCTCCAAGAGAGTTACTGCCGCACCGTGTGAGGATATTGCGGATTTTCGTCCTGTATTTGAGGATTCGGCGGTCGGTCTTGATACGTATTTTCTGACGAATTCCTCCGCTTCGGGAGAAACGGTATGAGTATCCTTTTTTAACCTTTTTGCCGCTGAGGGACTGAGTACAAAGTAATCCTTATCGAACTCCGTAACGGGTACCGAGCTTGCGAGAGGCTTCTCTTCTCTATCGCTTCGGGGCGAGCGGTATTCTGCGCCAAGCTCCGTCTCATACGCATTATCGTTAGTTTCGGGCACCGCATCTGCTTTTGGCACATCGGAGGCGAGCTCTTGCGGAGCGGTTGCTTTTTCATCCTCCGGTGGCTGAGCAGTGTCGGACGTTTCGCTCGTCTGCTCGCGTTTGCTTGCGGAAGTGACCGATACGTATTTTTTAAGCACGTCAAATATGGACGGCTTTTTAGACGGTGCGGAGACTTCGCTTCTGCCCTCGCTATCGGCGCTGAGCTCCGTTTTCTGCGCCTCGACGGTATCCTCACTCAAAACGCTCGGATTTGAAAGAGGCACATCGAGGATCTCAACACTCGGAGTGCTTATATTCGGTACGTATTCCGTAGAGTCTTCGGCTCTCTGTATACTCAAGTGAGATACGTGCTCTTCGAGGGATCCCGTGTCGGGAGTGCTTGCTTTCGGTATGCGTTCTCCGAAGGGGGCGTTGCTGATAGCACTCGGGCGCGGCACGCGTTCTTCTGCGGATTCAATAGGCGGTACGCTTACTTTTGCTTCACGGCTTTCACTTGGGGAGTAACGATAAGCGGAGCTATCACTCCTTTTAACGTCTTCGCCTGAAAGCTTCAAGGAAAATTTACCGCCTCCGAAAACGTCCTCTGCCGAAATACCTGCGCTCGATTCGTACTTTTCGAATACGTCCGCCTTTGGCTTGTCCGCCTCGGTCTTTTGCATAAGCTCCGCTTTGCTATCGGGTGCCGTGCTCTCAAAAACGCGCTTGTTCGGAATATAGCTATCCCTGATATCGCCGTCAACCATATTTCCGTTCGGATCCTCTTTTTTCAGGAAGTCGTACAGTGCCTCAAGGTAGTTTTGTTCTTTCATATTTTTAAACCTTACCAAGATTTATTTTGGAGGTGTGACCTCATTCTCGGGCCCCGTGTGGCAGGATCACTTGGTCATTTTTTCCTGCTTTACCTTTTTGTCGATAACGTGACGGGAGGCGAGCTCACGGTGGATATCCTCAAGCGAGATTCCCATCTGTATCATAAGAACGAGGAGGTGGTATGTGAGATCTGCTATCTCGTAGATGGTTTCCTTTTTATCGTCTGCCTTTGCGGCAATTATTACCTCGGTGCTCTCCTCTCCGACCTTTTTGAGAATCTTATCAA